>JBNMIW010000203.1:0-4045 GCA_050873485.1 Lachnospiraceae bacterium
GGATAAGGCATTGAAAGCTGCCAAGAATAAAGGCTATGACGACAATCAAATCGGAGTCCTTACTAAGATGATCGATTCTGGTAATATTAGCAATAGTAAGCAGTTTAAAAACTGGGCACGTGAAAATGCCCCAAATAAGAAAAAGGGGAAAATGTTCTGGAAGAAGGCAGGAAAAAGACAGCCGTGATGGTGTTCTTAGAACAGTTCAAAGATCTGTTGGTGATCATTTTAATCATTGCGGCTATCGTTTCTGCGGTATCCGGTAATGTGGAGAGCACAGTTGTCATATTTGTAGTCATCATTTTAAATGCAATTCTGGGAACTGTTCAATATATGAAAGCAGAGAAATCATTGAATGCATTAAAGGCATTATCGACGCCATATGCAAAGGTGATAAGAGATGGTAAAAAAATGGAGATTCCATCAACGGAAGTTGTGTCGGGGGATATTGTAATTCTTGAAGTCGGTGATATGATCGTGGCGGATGGAAGGATTTTTAACAACTATTCCTTGCAGGTAAATGAGAGTGCACTGACAGGAGAATCGACGAATGTAGATAAAGTGGACTATCGGTTAGAGGGGGAACTCCCGTTAGCAGACCGGAGAAATATGGTATATTCGGGAACATTGGTTACTTATGGACGTGCAGAAGTGGTAGTAACCGGTACCGGTATGGAAACCGAGATGGGGAAAATAGCGGAATTGATGAATCGGGCAAAGGAAAAGAAAACACCGCTTCAAAACAGTATGGACACATTCAGCAAGCGGCTTGCCATGGTTATTATCGTGATCTGTGTGGTTGTGCTTGGACTACAGGTATATCAGGGCACTTCATTTTTGAATGCGTTAATGTTTGCGGTTGCATTAGCGGTTGCAGCTATTCCGGAAGCACTTACCTCGATCATCACGATCGTACAGGCAATGGGAACACAGAAGATGGCATCGGAAGGAGCAATTATCAAACAACTGAAAGCGGTGGAAAGTCTTGGCTGTGTATCCGTCATTTGTTCGGATAAGACAGGAACACTTACACAGAACAAAATGACGGTAACAGATGTTTATATCGAGGGAAAGATATTAAAACCGGAAGAATTAGAACTTAGAAATTCAACACATCGATATCTGTTATATAATGCTGTGTTAAATAATGATTCGTCGCTACAGGGAGAAAAAGGAATCGGAGATCCGACTGAATCCTGTTTGTTAGCGATGGCACGGAAATCGTTTGCAAAAGGAAAGCTGAATTTTGAGGAAGAAGACATTCGTCAGATGATGCCGAGATTAGGGGAGATACCATTTGATTCGGAAAGAAAAATGATGAGCAGCCAATATATGGTACATGGAATGGATACGGTATTTACCAAAGGTGCTTTGGATGTACTGATGCCAAAGATTACGCGGATACAGATGAATGGAACTGTGCAGGTGATTTCCGATAAACAGAAAAATGATATTTTGGCATGTAATGAGCATTTTTCCCGTAATGGACTTCGGGTTCTTGCGTTTGTGTATAAAGAAGTGGAAGAAAAGGAAACATTATGTAGTGAGTGTGAAAATAATTATATCTTTATCGGTTTGACGGCAATGATCGATCCGCCAAGACCGGAGTCGGTCAAGGCGGTGTCTGATGCAAAACGAGCAGGGATAAAAACCGTAATGATCACGGGAGACCATAAGGTGACGGCAACGGCGATTGCGAAACAGATCGGTATTTATGAAGAAGGTGATCTTGCAGTTACGGGGGCGGAACTTGATGCTATGACACAGGAAGAACTGCGGAAGAAGTTAAAACAAATATCGGTCTATGCCAGAGTGTCACCTGAAAATAAGATCCGGATCGTAGAGGCATGGCAGGAGCAGGGAGAAGTTGTGGCAATGACAGGAGACGGAGTAAATGATGCCCCTGCATTAAAGAAAGCGGATGTGGGTGTTGCTATGGGAGTGACGGGAACGGAAGTTTCAAAGGATGCAGCCGCAATGATCTTATCGGATGATAATTTTGCAACGATCATAAAAGCGGTTGAAAATGGCAGGAGTGTATATCGGAATATTCAAAATGCCATCCAATTTCTATTGTCGGGCAATATGGCTGGAATATTATGTGTACTATACTGTTGTGTTGCCGCACTTCCGGCTCCGTTTGCCCCGGTGCATCTGTTGTTTATCAATTTGTTGACGGACTCTTTGCCGGCACTGGCAATCGGCATGGAAAAAAGTGACAGGAGTTTGCTTGCACAACAACCGAGAGATACGAAAGAAGGAATCCTGACAGGAAGCTTTGTATTTCATTTATTTGGATATGGCATGATGATCGCAATTGTTACAATGACAGCATTTTATATTGGATTACAGACGAATGTAATGACAGCAAGCACAATGGCATTTGCGACGCTGACTATGGCAAGATTGTTCCATGGATTTAATTGCAGGGGAAAGAAAATGATATTCCGATTGGGATTGTTTACGAATAAATGGTGTATAGCAGCTTTCTTAACCGGTGCGGGATTGCTTGCAATTGTTTTGTGGGTGCCGGCGCTTTGCAGAGTGTTCGAGGTTTCCGTATTGACGATTGCACAAGTTGGAATGATTGTGTTGTTGGCGGTAATTCCAACGTTATGTATTCAGGTGACAAGAACAATTTTAGGCAGGGAGTAAAAAAGAATGACATCATCAGGAATCTGATGATGTCATTTTCTGCATCAGTGTCACAATATTATGAAGGGAATCAATAAATGTCTGGCGTTCTTCTATAGACAGAGAAGACAGCGAACTTGCAAACCGTTTGTGGTATTCTTCTTTCAATTCCGATAACAACTGGATGCCGGAATTTGAAAGGCTGACGTCTAATTGACGGCGGTTTGTGTCATGTGTGTTGCGGAAGATCAGTTGACGCTTGGCCAGTGGTGCAACCGCTCTCGTTGCCTGTTCTCTTGAAATACAGAGATGATCCGCAAGCTGGCTCATGGAAAGACTCTGTTTCGTTGAAAGAATGAGAAGGATTCGGAGCTGTGTCTTGGTGATCTGTATTTCTTTTAATTCTGTAAAATTATTAAAATACTGAAAATAACTGGGAAGTAATTCTAATAATGATAGAATTGCTTCTTCTTCGTTATGCTGATTCATGTAAGTAACCAACCTATGTTTTATTTCAATTTATTATATGGGATTTTTCATAGAAATTCAAGATGTCCAATTTATTGGACACTAATTGGAGTAGGATTTGAGTATAGAAAGGAGGAAGTGCTTATGAACAGATGGATCAGAAGGATATTGTCAGCAGGATTGTGGATCGGGATATTATGCAGTAATTATACGGGAATTGTGCAGGGGAAGGAGGTGACGGAGGTAACTGAAGTACAGGATTATAAGATGATGTGTGTCCGGTTGATGGAGGGGATGGAGAAGCGGCAACGGAAGATGTGCTTCTATTATCCGGGAATCTGTGAGGATATAGCAAAGGATAAGAAGGACAGATATAATGGGTTGTTTGAGACACTGGCACGGGAAGACAGTTATTTAGTGGCGAATATTGCAGCAATGAGCATTCTGTATTCGAATGGCGCAGACTCCTGTGTGACTTTTTCTGTTACATACCGAACAACGTTAAGGCAGGAGAAGTATGTTAATAAGAAGGTGAAGAAGCTGGCTCGAAAGAAAAGAAGATTATCACCTCCATATAAGGCGAAATGGGCGAGGGACTATCTGGTAAAGCATATGCGTTATGACATAAGGTTTGATTCAGCCTATGCAGCATTCCGGTACGGACGGGGGAATTGCATGGCGTATACACTGGCATATCTCAGATTGATGCAAGAGATGGGTGTGCCATGCATTTATGTAAGTGGTGAGGAACATGCCTGGAATATGGTGAAATTACAATCAAGATGGTATAGTGTGGATGTGACATGGGATGATGCAACAGGTTCGTATTCCTATTTTTTAAAAGGAGCAAAGGACTTCAGGAATCATGAGAGAATCCGTTTTGGATGGAACCGGAAATGGAGAATGGCAAAGCACAGATATATTTTTCGATGAATGTCTAAAC
>JBNMIW010000204.1:0-3951 GCA_050873485.1 Lachnospiraceae bacterium
GGGACAGATTGCTATTTCCGGTGAGAAGGCGGCGGTCGAGAAAGCCTGTGAATTATTGAAGGATGCCGGTGCGAAGCGCTGTATTCCATTGAACGTAAGCGGACCGTTTCATTCCCCTATGTTAAAGGGTGCAGGAGAGAAGCTTGCAAAGGAATTAGAGCATGTAACGATCCATGATATTGCCATTCCTTATGTAACAAATGTGACCGGTGATTTTGTAAAAGATTCCGGCGAAGTGAAGGAACTGTTAGCGGCACAGGTATCGAATTCTGTAAAATGGATTCAGTGCGTGGAAGCAATGCTTGCAGATGGCGTGGATACCTTTATTGAGATCGGACCGGGAAGAACATTATCCTCATTTGTAAAGAAGATCAACAAAGAGGTAACAATTGTAAATGTAGATAAATATGCAGATTTGGACAAAGTAAAAGCAATACTTGGATAAGAAAGGAAGACATCAATGTTGACAGGAAAGATTGCATTAGTAACAGGTGCAAGCCGTGGAATCGGTAAGAGCGTAGCACTTACATTAGCTTCGTACGGAGCAACTGTGATCGTGAATTACAACGGCAGCAAAGAGAAAGCGGAAGCAGTTGTAGAGGAGATTGTGAATCAGGGTGGAAATGCAAAGGCGTATGGTTGTAATGTATCGGATTATGCGGCAGTTGAGACAATGATGAAAGATATCGTAAAGGAATTTGGCGCATTGAATATATTAGTCAATAATGCGGGAATTACAAAGGATGGTCTTTTGATGAAGATGTCAGAGGATGATTATGATTCTGTATTAGATATTAATCTGAAAGGTACATTTAACTGTATTAAGCATATCTCACGTCAGATGTTAAAACAAAAGGGAGGAAGGATCATCAATCTTTCCAGTGTAGTAGGTGTGTATGGCAATGGCGGACAGGTAAATTATGCAGCATCCAAGGCTGGCGTGATCGGTATCACGAAGTCGGTTGCAAAGGAATTGGGATCAAGAGGTATTACAGTCAATGCAGTTGCACCGGGGTTCATTGTAACGGAAATGACAGATGCTATGCCGGAGGATGCTAAGAAGCAGGTTATGGATCGTATTGCAATGAAACGACTTGGAGATGTGAAGGATGTGGCTGAGACGGTAGCATTTTTGGCATCGGATAAAGCGTCCTACATAACAGGACAGGTTATCTGTATTGACGGTGGAATGAGTGTATAAAAAGGAGATTGATATGAGACGAGTTGTAGTAACAGGAATGGGTGCGATCACCCCGATCGGATTAAATGTAGAAGAATTCTGGAACGGTGTAAAGGAGAGCAAGGTTGGTATTGCGCCAATCACGAAATTTGATGCTTCGGAGTTTAAGGCAAAGATTGCAGCAGAGGTAAAAGGATTTAATGCAAAGGATTATATTGATCCAAAGACTGCAAAGCGTATGGAATTATTTTCCCAGTATGCGGTGGTAGCAGCGAAGGAAGCAATTGAGCAGGCAGGACTGGATATGGAAAGGGAAGACCCGTATCGTGTCGGCACTGCAATCGGTTCCGGAACCGGTAGTTTACAGGCGATTGAGCGGAATGTAAAACGTTTAGAGGAAAAAGGTCCAAACCGGATCGAGCCGTTATTAGTGCCATCCATGATTTCTAATATGGCAAGTGGTAATGTGTCCATTTACTTTGGCTTAAAAGGAAAATCCATCAATGTAGTGACGGCTTGTGCAACCGGAACACATAATATCGGTGAAGCAATGCGTACGATCCAATACGGGGATGCAGATGTGATGATCGCAGGAGGAACAGAATCCTGTGTAACACCGATTGGTATTGGTGGTTTTGCTTCCCTTACTGCATTGAATACGACGGATGATTGTTCCCGTGCATCCATCCCGTTTGACAAGGATCGTGCAGGTTTCGTGTTGGGAGAGGGTGCAGGCGTTGTTGTGTTAGAAGAATTAGAGCATGCAAAAGCAAGAGGAGCAAAGATTTTTGCAGAACTTGTCGGATATGGTGCAACTTCAGATGCCTATCATATCACATCTCCGGCAGAAGATGGTATGGGTGCTGCAAATGCGATGATCTTTGCTATGAAAGATGCCGGCATAGAGCCGTCTGAAGTAGATTATATCAATGCACATGGAACCTCTACGCATCACAATGATCTGTTTGAGACTCGCGCAATCAAGATTGCAATGGGTGAGGCACAAAATGATGTCTATATCAGCTCAACCAAGTCCATGATCGGTCATTTGTTAGGTGCAGCAGGTGGAATAGAGTTTATTACCTGTGTGAAGTCGATTGAGGATAATTATATCCATGAAAATGTCGGTTTACGTGAGGTGGAAGATCCGGAGGAATTTTCTTTGAATTATGTAAAGGATGCCGGAATTTCAACTGAAGTTAATGTTTGTATGAGCAACTCTCTTGGATTCGGTGGACACAATGCCACATTGGTTGTCAAGAAATATACCGAATAAAACGGCTATTTACAAAAGTTTGATTGGAGGGTACAATTATGGAGTTAGACATTAAACAGATCATGGAGATCATTCCGCACAGACAACCGTTTTTGTTGATCGACCGGGTGACAGAGATGGTGCCGGGGCAGTCTATAAAAGGTTATAAGAATATATCTTATAATGAACCGTATTTTGCCGGACATTTTCCGCAGGAACCGGTTATGCCGGGCGTATTGCAGTTAGAAGCACTGGCTCAGTTAGGGGCGGTTGCAGTTCTTTCTTTGGAAGAGAACAAAGGAAAAACGGCGTATTTTGCGGGCGTGAATCAGGCCAAATTCAAACATAAGGTAGTTCCGGGAGACCGTTTGGATTTAGAATGTGAGATCATCAAGACAAAAGGGCCTTTGGGAATCGGTGCAGTAAAGGCAACGGTTGATGGTAAGCTTGCATGTAAAGCGGAGATTTCTTTCATGATCGGATAGCAGGTTGTGGATGAGAAGATTTTTTAGAAGATATCAGAAGGTTTTATTTATCATATTTTTGTTTCTTTGTCTGGCTGGCATTGTATATATCGGTATGGTGCAGCAACGGTCCGGAAGTGGAACAGCGGCCACTTCTAAGACGTTTGCAGGTCAGGCGATGGGAACGGCAGTTAAAAAGACGTTGTTTGGACCGGATGCGGAACAATTAGAGACGGTAAGTGGACAGATTGATGAATGCCTGGATCGATTTGAGAAGCAGGTTTCGGTTCGTGTCTATGATTCAGAGATTGCAAAATGTAACCGTATGTATGCGGTCGATGGGTTTTATTATCTTTCGGATGATGTACGGAATGATCTGGCAAGAGAGATGGAGACATATAAGAGCAGTAATGGTGCATTTTCTCCGTGCATCCGACCGATTTCCGATTTGTGGGGAATTGAGGATGGCAACCAGACCGTGCCGGATGATAAAACGATCAAGAAGACGTTGCAGTATTGCAATCCGGAAGATATTGAATTGAAAGAGGGTGGAGTGGTATTTCACTCTGCCAATATGGCGCTTGATTTTGGTGCAGCAGGTAAGGGAATTGCAGGAGATAAGGTATACCAGATATTAGAAAAGTCAGATCTGACCGGTGCTGTTGTCTCAATTGGTGGAACGATCGTTGTATATGGCAGCAAAGGAAACGACAAAGAGTGGCATGTGGGAATCCAGGACCCAAGGGGCGAGAATGGAAGTCCTTTTGCAGTATTGGATTTGGAAGACGGTTATATTGTATCGACATCCGGTGATTATGAGAAATATTTTGAACAGGATGGAAAGCGGTATCATCACATTTTTGACCCGGCAACCGGATATCCGGCAGACAGTGGACTGATGTCTGTGTCCATTATCAGCAAAGACGGATTTTTGTCGGATGCCCTTTCAACCGCTTGTTTTGTGATGGGTTTAGAGGATGGAATGAAATATGCCCAGGAACAGAATGTGGATGCTATTTTTGTTACGACGGATCAAAAAGTTTATGTAACAA
>JBNMIW010000205.1:0-3931 GCA_050873485.1 Lachnospiraceae bacterium
ATTTTGGCGGACATAATGTTGTAAAACTGTTTACGAGAGAAGATCAGGTATTGCAGGAATTCAATGAAATGAACAGTAAATTGTATCATTCCGCATGGAAATCCCAATTTATTTCCGGATTGGCACAGCCGATCATGACCTTTGTTGGTAATCTGGGATATGTAGGAGTGGTAATTGTTGGTGGTTATCTGTCAATCAAGGGAACCATTGAAGTAGGTGATATCCAGTCCTTTATCCAGTATGTAAAGCAGTTCACTCAGCCAATCCAGCAGGTAGCGCAGGTTTCGAATATGTTGCAGTCTACAATGGCGGCAGCCGAAAGAGTATTCACGTTCTTAGACGAAGAGGAAGAGGTGCTGACTGCGGAACATCATACCTCAAAAAATATTGAAGATATCCATGGAAATGTCACCTTTGATCATGTCTGCTTCGGATATTATCCGGATAAGATCATTTTGAAAGATTTCTCTGCAAAGGTATCGGAAGGACAGAAGATTGCAATTGTAGGACCGACCGGTGCAGGAAAAACAACGCTTGTCAAATTGTTAATGCGTTTCTATGATCTGAATGCAGGCGATATATATATAGATGGAATCAATGTAAAGGAATTTGATAAAGAAGAGATCCGCAATTCGTTTGGAATGGTATTACAGGATACCTGGTTGTTTAAGGGAACGATCATGGAGAATATCCGGTATGGACGATTGGATGCAACGGACGAGGAAGTGATCGCAGCCGCAAAGGCAGCACATGCACATCACTTTATCCAGACACTGCCGGGTGGTTATCAGATGGAATTAAATGAGGAAGCAAGCAATGTTTCACAGGGACAGAAACAGTT
Source organism: Lachnospiraceae bacterium (assembly GCA_050873485.1). Taxonomy (GTDB): domain Bacteria; phylum Bacillota; class Clostridia; order Lachnospirales; family Lachnospiraceae; genus CAG-590. The sequence continues at coordinate 842 of JBNMIW010000205.1, forward strand.
GTTGACCATCGCAAGGGCAATTCTCGCAAATAAGAAATTATTGATCCCTGATGAAGCTACATCTTCCGTAGATACCAGAACAGAAGTCCGGATTCAGAAGGCAATGGATAATCTGATGAAGGGACGTACCAGTTTTGTGATCGCACACCGGTTGTCTACCATTCGGGATGCAGATATGATCCTTGTTATGAAGGATGGAGATATCATCGAACAGGGTAATCATGACGAGTTAATGGCGCACGGTGGATTTTATGCAGATTTATATAATTCACAGTTTGAGGAGACTGCCTGAAGAACAAAATAGAAAATGCTGTCTTGCCGGATCAGAGGCAAGGCAGCATTTTTATGTTACAGATGCATTTCTGCATATTTTAACTGAAGATAAGAATGAAGTGTTTTGGAGAAGAGATTACAGGTTTCAATCGTTTCATTACTCCATACATCTTCTTCGGAATAATTGAAAAATCCAATATATCCGATAGTGGATCCTTTGTAGGTAAATTTGCTCTGGATGAACTCCTTTACTCCATAAAAGCTTCCTTTACCAAAGTTATTCAAACGGATAGAACTTGTGTTGGCAGTGTGATATGTTCCGGTTATGGACAACGTATCTACCTCTTCCCATTGGATGGAAGAAAGATTCTCTGTATTGCCATCGGCATATGGATAGCTGGCGGACTGCCACTCAAAAGTCTTATCTACAAAATTGCGGTCGTCCTGATATTCCCATATAGCGATCCGGTCGATATTCAGACTGTCGCCGATATAATTGACGGCCTTTTGAATACAGACTTCGGTATCCGTATTCTCACATAATAAGGACAGCACATTGCTTATAATGACCGGATCATAGTTGGAACGATTATCTTTCCGGGCATTGTGGTATTTGGTTCGCTCTAATGTTTCATTATATAGGACATATCCGTTTTTGCCGTTTAGTTTTGCCTGATATACAGCCTGATCGGCACGCTCTAATAAGTCGCTGTATGGAAGGGAAATGTCAGTTGCGGCAATACCGATACTTAATGTTACTTTTGGTTTGCCATCTTCTCCGGGATATTTTCTGCGAAGTTCACTGGCATATTTTTCCGCTTTTTCACAAGCGAGAGTGGTATCTAATACGTTTGGAAGATATACCAGAAACTCGTCGCCGCCAATACGTCCGACAAATCCATCATTAAAGGTAAAACGCATCAGTGTATGTGCAATCTCAATGATTACTTCGTCTCCGGTCAGATGACCGAATGTATCGTTGATGTTCTTAAAATCATCAATATCGATCAGTAATACAACACCGTATGCACCGGATTGCAACTCTTTTAAATGTTTGCGGACATAATTCTCTGTTGTGGTCTTATTCAGCAGTCCGGTCATGGCATCGGTTTGTGCACGTTTTAGCAGGGATTCCTGTTCCTTTTTCTGGGCATCAATATTACGGAGAATTCCGACTGCACGGAGTGGATGCCCCTGTTCATCCCGGATCAGGGAATAATTGGAGTAGTGCCATTCGTAAGCACCGGTCCGGTTTTTCAGTTTGTATTCTGCATTGTGAATAATATCACCGCGTTGTGCCGCCTCAAAGATATCTGAGAAGTTCTCTACCGTATCTTCTGATATATATCCGGCATCAACGAATTTGCGAAGCGGATGGCGGTAGATGCTCTTACGTCCAAAGATACTTTCGTACTTTTTGGCATATGTTAAAGTGTCTGTATCAATCTCGTATTCATAAGGAATCTCTTCGGAAATGTCGGAAATAATCTCGTATTTCTGTGCCTCCAAGGAAGCCTTCATCTCGGCATATTTCAAATCGGTTACATCATTTAATACAAAATTAGCAATTGGAAAATCGTCGTTTTCGCTTGGCTCCAAACACGCAGCAACCAGATTCACCCAGCATAAGTTGCGTGTCTTGTGCCGGATGCGGAACGTGATGTCAATCTCATGATCTTCTAATAAAGTGGTAATACTGTTTACCACTAATGGAAGATCTTCCTGCGCAATGAGGGGCATAAGACTTTCGCCAAATAATTCTTCGTATTCGGCTTTGGAATAACCGAATAGTTTGAAGTAGTAGTCATTTGCCCAGATCAGTGTCAGGGAATTATCACAGATATGCTTGCTGAGTCCGCATCGTACGGACTGGGAAAATACTTCCAGATCGGAAAGGGCACGTTCGCTGACTAAAGCAGCAGTCTCTAAAGACGAAATGTCTGTACAACTGCATTGTAAGACCTCACGGCCGTCCTTTAGGGTAAATACCTGGCCGTTCATCAGAATCTGAAAGATTCTTCCGCTTTTTTTCTCAAAACGTACACGGTCGCTTGTAAAATTCGAGCGTTTGAGCTGAACGGCAAGAGATAGAATAAAATCTTCGTAATCTTCCGGAAAAACGATATTACACAGTTTGTTATATTGGTTCTTGATGTCTTTTACCTCTAAATGCATCATAGATAAAAATTGTTTGTCACATTCCAATATTGTGTAAGGTTCTTTTAGTTCAACAATAAATATTCCGGTTTTGCCTTTCTTTTGTTCCGCCATATGTAATCCTCCAATAAAAAATCCTTCTCACCCATTTGTAATATATTGTCTATTCTATTACAGATTTATTATATAATAAAGTCAAATGTGACACAAGAAAAAATAATAGACATTTGTCGGAAAACTCATGAATATTGATTTACAGAAAGCGGTAAAAGTGGTATGATATTGCTTAGTGAAGATGTATGAAATAAGGGAGGTTTTTATGAACGTAAAGATTGAACAGTGGATGAACTGGATACTCTATGATGAACTGATGGAAGGCAAGATCAATGCCCCGAAACATCTGCTTGGTAATCATGATTATGGAGAAGGTCAGATGATTACAGCGTATAAGCCACATTCCGTAAGTTGTAAGGTGATCGCACCGACCGGCAAGACGGAATATGAGATGGAGAAGGTAGATGACAAGGGATTCTATGCGTTATATCTTCCTAAGAAGAAGTTTGTCGGCTCGAAGTATCGTCTTGTGACGAATTATCAGGATGGTTCTACTGTCGTTTCGGCAGATCCGTATAGTTTTGACAGTCAGATCGGTTCTATGGA
>JBNMIW010000206.1:0-3911 GCA_050873485.1 Lachnospiraceae bacterium
CCATATACGGAAAAGATTCTACATAGCGGATCAGTCCATCATAATATTCGCAAAGTAACTGCTCTATCGTCCCCCGACCCATATGATTCCAGACTGCCTGCTCCACAACCATCGTCCCTTCATCGATCAAATATGCAAAATATCCGAGTACCCTCTGTTCTTCATCTATAACAAATACGATATTTCCATTCTGACACGCTTTTTCCTTGTATAACAGGTCAAAATATGTTTTGTCCCGGCGATCTGTCACACAGTATTGCTGTCGCATCCATTGGTCGATCTCTTCAAAGATCTTTCTTACCTGTTCTTTTGAGAAATTGCATATCAACATTTCATAAGAATATAAATGTAGATTGTTCTTTATATCTTTTGTACAATCTTCCACAATCTTGTAACTTTTCTCTTCCGAAACACTGACAAATCCAAATGGCTCATAATACTTTACATCCGCCGGCATCAAATAAGTGATCGGTTCTTCGGCATGCCACATATCCGAAAGCGCCTGTTCCATAAGCGTTGTCATAACACCCTGTCTCCGATATCGCTCATCCGTTGCAACTCCGACAATATAATGCAGTTCATACGTCTTTCCGTGAATATAATTCGTATACGGATTTAAATGCAGCATACCCTTTTCCTCTGACAGATACACACGATTCTTAGGCCAAACCGTCTCGAAATAAAAATCTTCATAGTACTGCGGATCATGAAAACACTGTCTCCATAATTTTCTCGACACATCTACCGGCTGCATTTACATCTGTCCTCTCGCACATCCACTGCATCCGCTACAACGGCTCTGCACTGTTTCGACCGGATCCGCATATCCATAATTTGCAACGGTTTCTAACAGACATATCGCATGAGAACTGATTCCTTCTCCACTTCCGGTAAATCCCAGTCCTTCCTCTGTGGTCGCCTTGATATTGACCTGATTCTCTGATAAGGAAAGTGTCTCCGCAATCGTCTGTACCATATCCGGAATAAACGGAGCCATCTTCGGTTTCTGTGCAATGATCGTTGCATCAATATTTGCGATCAGATATTGTTTTTCATCCAACATTCGTTTTACATGGCGAAGCAGCATAATACTGTCTGCTCCTTTGTAACGTTCATCATTATCCGGAAAATGCTTTCCGATATCTCCCATTGCGGCTGCCCCTAACAACGCATCCATAATTGCATGGGTCAATACATCCGCATCCGAATGTCCTAATAATCCTTTTTCATAAGGGATGTTTACACCACCTATAATGAGTTTTCTACCTTCCACTAACTTGTGGACATCATATCCCATTCCTACCCGCATCTTTTTTCTCCTATTTCTGTTTTAAATATTCCACTAAGAATTCATATACTCTTTTGGTTGATGAAACAGACAACCGCTCCGATGGTGTATGAATATCCAAAATATCCGGTCCCATTGCCACACAATCTAAGTCTGGAATCTTCGCTGCCAAAAGACCACATTCTAATCCTGCATGTATGCCCTCTACAACAGGTTCTTTTCCATATAATTCCTTGTACAATGCAATTACCTTTGGCCGGACAACGGAATGTTCCTGATATTCCCATGCCGGATATTCTCCTTTGATCTCCAGTTTGCCGCCGAGTGTCTTTGCCATGCTCTCCAATTGCTGTGCAACATATTGCTTCTTTGTCGTTACGCTGCTTCGAACTGCATGTTGTGCATATAACTGTTCACTGGTAAGTTCCAAAATACCCAGATTCAATGACGTTTCTACCAGTCCCGGTACCGCCATACTCATTCCCTGAATTCCATCCGGTACTGTCATCAGATATGCAAGCACACGATCGAAACTTATCTCATCTAACACCAGCTCATTCTCCAGATCAGATACACTTTCTAACTCCAGTGTGATGTCCGGATCAGCCTTTGCATATTCTCTCTGTAATACATTTTCAATATTCTGCACAAACTGCTTGATTTCATCAATATCTGTATTGGAAACACCGATTACCGCCTGTGCAAGTGCCGGAATGGCATTGTCTTTCTTGCCGCCTTCTAATGCATGTAAGGAAAGTCCCATCTTCTTATGGATCTCATTTAACACTCTGCCCATAACCTTATTGGCATTGGCACGTCCTTTATCAATCTCACATCCGGAATGTCCACCTAACAGACCTTTTACCCTCAATGTGAACCAACTCTTCCTTGGTGCCTTTACCCATACGACAGGCACTGTGACAATTGCAGACATTCCTCCCGCACAACTGCTTAAAAAGATACCCTCGTCTTCTGAATCCAGATTCAACATACAATGTCCCTTTAACATGGAAAGGTCAATATGACTGGCACCCTCCATTCCAACCTCTTCCGACACGGTAATAATATATTCAAGTGGCGGATGCTGTATTGTCGCATCATCTGCTATTGCTAACATATACGCAACTGCAATTCCATCATCACCACCAAGGGTTGTATCTTTGGCATACACATAGTCGCCGTCCACTGCAAGCTGTAAGCCTTCCCGTTCCATATCAATTGTACTACCCGCAACCTTCTCGCACACCATGTCCATGTGTCCCTGTAAGATCACCGGTTCCATTTCCTCATACCCTTCACTCGCCGGTATTAACATAACAATATTATATAAATCATCCTGGAACACCTCATAATTATGTTCCTTCGCATATGCAACAAGATAATCACTGATCTGTTTTTCATGATACGAACCTCTTGGAATCTTACTGATCTCCTCAAAATAGTAAAATACCTTCTCCGGTTGTAAATTTGATAATACACCCATCTTATTACTGCCTCCTATATAATCTATTCAATAATAGCCTATCCATTTTGTCGTAAAGTATAGCATAATCCTACTCAAAATGCCACTTTTGCTATTCATTTATTTTTATCAAAAATATCATTGGATTGCGATATAAAATAAGCTGATAAACCATATCGTGTCTATCAGCTTATTATCATCCTAAATGTATTCGCTTCTTATGACCGGTAATCTCCGTTGATCTTGACATAATCATATGTGAGATCGCAGCCCCACGCTTTTGCGGTTGCCTCTCCATCCTTTAGTGAAATATTGACAAATATCTCATCCTCTGAAAGAATCTCTTTAGCAAGTTCTTCGGAAAATTCTACCCCTGCTCCATTGCGACATACCGGAAGAACTCCTTTGGCAGATGCAAGATCAACATCTACCTTGTCAATATCAAATTCTGCTTCCGCATAACCGATCGCACAAAGAATTCGTCCCCAGTTTGCATCCTCGCCAAACATTGCACATTTAAACAACGGGGAGCGGATCACGCTCTTTGCAACAATAATGGCCGTATCGAGATCCTTTGCTTCAGAAACGGTACACTCGATCATCTTCGAAGCACCCTCACCATCTGCTGCCAACATCTTGGTCATGTTCATCATAACAATGTATAATGCCTGTTTAAATGCCGCATAAGCCTCATCTTCTTTGTTGATCTCCGCATTACCGGCTAATCCGTTCGCCATAACTAATACCATATCATTTGTTGATGTATCTCCGTCAATACTCAGACAATTATAAGTAATCTTCGTAATCTCGGAAAGTGCTTTCTGAATCAATTCTTTGGAGATTACTGCATCCGTTGTCACAAAATTAAGTGTCGTTGCCATATTCGGATGAATCATACCACTTCCCTTCGCCATACCACCAAGTGTACACGTTGTGCCGTTCACATCAAAGGTAACGGCTACTTCCTTTGGCACGGTATCCGTTGTCATGATCGCATTGACCGCCTTTGCATTTCCATTATAGGAAAGACCATTTACCAATTCCTGCATATGGCTTTCGATCGGCTCAATCGGAAGAATCTGTCCGATCACACCCGTGGACGCTACCAACACATCATCCGCTGACATTCCCAACGCTTTGGCAGCCAGCTCTGTCATACAC
>JBNMIW010000207.1:0-3877 GCA_050873485.1 Lachnospiraceae bacterium
TGAGAGAACAGGGAAATACAATGGAGTGTACCATGTATTGCATGGTGCAATCTCACCGAAACTTGGAATCGGACAGGAAGATATCAAATTAAAAGAGCTGATCGTCCGGTTGCGCGGGGACGTAAAAGAGCTGATCATTGCAACGAACTCCGGTGTGGAGGGTGAGATCACCGCAATGTATATCAGCAAATTAGTCAAACCGACCGGTATCAAAGTAACGAGGATCGCCTCAGGAATTCCGGTTGGAGGAGATTTGGAATGCATTGATGAAGTTACCCTTCTTCGTGCTTTAGAGGGAAGAGTAAATTTATAAATGATATAGCAGCAAATGAGAATTTGACGCAAGAGAAAGGAAGGTAATCAGATGAAAAGAATTGGAATGTTGACAAGTGGTGGCGACTGTCAGGCACTCAATGCTACAATGAGGGGTGTTGTAAAAGGTCTTTGTAACATGTACAAGGATGACATTGAAGTGTATGGATTTTTAGAGGGTTACAAGGGATTGATCCGTAACAATTATAAGTTGTTAAAGGCAGACGATTTCTCCGGCATTTTAACAAAGGGTGGTACGATCCTTGGAAGTTCCAGACAGCCATTCAAATTGATGGACCAGCCAACAGAGGACGGTATCAACAAAGTAAAGGCAATGAAGGAGACCTACAAGAAACTGAAATTAGAGTGTCTGGTTGTATTAGGTGGTAACGGTTCACAAAAGACTGCTAACCTGTTAAGCGAAGAAGGTTTAAATGTGATCGGACTTCCAAAGACGATCGACAACGATCTGTGGGGAACCGATATGACATTTGGTTTCCAGTCCGCAGTGGATATTGCAACACAGGCAATTGATTGTATCCATACAACAGCCGCATCCCATAATCGTGTATTTGTGGTAGAGATCATGGGACACAAAGTAGGTCACATTACATTACATGCAGGAATTGCCGGCGGAGCCGATATCATTTTGCTTCCGGAGATTCCATATGATATTAAGAGTGTATGTAAGGCACTGGATAAGAGAAGTAAAGCAGGAAAAGGATTCTCTATCATTGCGGTTGCAGAAGGTGCAATTTCCAAGGAGGATGCAGCACTTCCAAAGAAGAAGAGAAAAGAAAAGATCGCACAGCGTCCATATCCTTCTGTTGCATATGAGATTGCAGATCAGATCAAGGATTGCTGTGGTTGCGAAGTGAGAGTTGCAGTACCGGGACATACACAGCGTGGTGGTAGTCCGGATGCATTTGACCGTGTGCTTTCTTCCAGATTTGGTGCATATGCAGCACAGTTGATCAAAGAAGAAAAATATGGTCGTCTTGTTGTATTAAAAGACAATGATGTAACCGATATTGCATTGGCTGAAAGTGCAGGAAAATTGAAATATGTTTCACCTGAGGACAGCATTGTACTAAATGCAAGAGCATTAGGAATCTCTTTCGGAGACGAATAAAAGTAACGGCGGAGTGTCATCCGGCATTTCGAGTATCCGGCACGCAGCACAAGATATCCTTTCACAAACCGCTCTGTGTTTGTAAGGGATGATGTGTACTGCGTGCTCCGTTATTATTGCAGGGAACAACAGGCGTTGCATAGTGGAATGCCCCGCACATTTTTATGGGATTCGCATATTTTAAGAGTATGGAAGACATAAAAGGAGAGCAATTATGGATATGCAGGGGTTTCATTACAATCTGGATGCAATGTTTCCGAGTGAGCCGGATTTTTTAGAAGATGAGGAATTGTGTCAGAAGGATCTGGAGTATTTTAAGAGATTATATCCAAAGGAAATGCGGTTGACTGCTTCTGTTTTGGAGGAATATTTAGACCGGTATGAGTATGAAGGAAGTCCGATGTATGCACAGTATCCGGATGCAGTGACCATTTATCGCATGGCAAACGACGTATGGAAGATGCTTGCCATCAAAGCAGAAAAAGATATGGAAGATCAGTGGAAGAATATGTTACAGATCATGGTATGTCAGGAGATGTATGTCAGAAGAAGACGCCATGATAAGTTTTGTAGAAAGTTCCGGAATTGCGGAATTCGATAGGAAAATAACAGGGAATAATACCTGATAGAATATAGGAGATCAATATGGACGGAAGATTAGTTGCGAAAATACTTATATTGTTTGCGATATTTATAGGAAGTATATTTGTTGTAAACCGGATTGACAATGCAGGAGTGCAGGATGTTTCGGTGGAGATGGAGCAGGCGGAACTGCCAATCGTATATGTACGATATCACGATCAGTTTATTAATACGCTTCATGGATATACCGGTAAGGTGGATACGACGTATTTTCGTGATACGATCACTCCAATGGATTATGGACAGACAATTGAATTGTGGTCTGACCAGGGATCGCAGGAATATAATGCTTATCAATATGAGTTGCGGAGCCAGTATCAGGGAGACCTGATCGAGAATGGAGATGTTACGGAGCTGACGCAGGCAGATGGTTATGATAAAGTCAGCATTACATTTCGAACCAAATTAGAAGAACTCCAGGAATATGTGCTGGTATTGAAAGCAATGAATGGCGAGGATGTAGGAGCAAGATATTATACAAGAGTTGTAGTAGAAAATGATTTCCATACAGACAAATTATTGGAATTTGTCGGAAAGTTCAATGCGGCAATTTTTGATAAGGCAGAAGCGGAGAAGACGATCTCAAAAAGTATCGAACCAAATGAAGACGGTAATAATGAGTATTTGTCAGAGGTGGATATTCACTCCAGCTTTGATACGATCACATTTGCAGATCTGAACCCGACACAACTTACAAAGCCGATTGCCAGCATCAAAGAGATTGATGACAGCTATGCGATCATTCAATTAAAATATATGATCTCTGCAACCGAGAATAAGATCGTAGAGAATTTTTATGTGACAGAAGACTACCGGGTGCGATATGTAGATGAAAGCAATGTGTACCTTTTGGATTATAAACGAACACAGGATGCATTATTTACGCCGGACAATGTGAATATTACAGCGAATAATTTTAAGATTGGTGTCACCAATGATGATGCATTCCAATATGTGACCAATGATAAGAAGACAAAGGTTGCATTTACACAGGCAAGACAATTGTGGTACTACGATTACAATAGCGGAACGATCACCAATGTATATGGATTCTGTCAGAATGACAACTACACGGATACCAGGGTAACCTATGACGAGAATAATATCAAGATATTGAAGATGGATAAGGACGGCAATATCACATTTGCGGTATATGGATACATGAACCGTGGTGTACATGAGGGAAAGGTTGGCATTGCGGTATATCGGTTTGAGGCAGACAAAGACCGGATGCAGGAAGTATTGTTTATCGAGAATAACAAACCATACAGTATATTAAAAGAAGATATGGAGACATTGCTGTATCTGAATAAGGACGGAGAGTTTTATTATTTTGACAACGATGCAGTAGTGAAGGTGGATACCAAGACAAAGAAATCAGAGATCTTTATTGAGGATGTGTTAAATGAACATTTAGCCGTATCGGAGGACAATCATCTGATCGGATATCCAAATGAGATGCTGCCGGAGAATACGACATCGGTTACGGTATTGGACTTAGACAGCAAAAAAAGCTGGTCGTTAGATGCTGCAAACGGCGAACGGTTAGAGACGATCGGATTTGTGGAAGAAGATCTTGTGCTTGGACGAATCCGGGAGGGAGATATTGAGATTGCATTGGACAAGACGGTTACCTGCCCAATCTCTACGATTGATATCATCAATCAGAAAAAGGACGTAGTGAAGACATATGGTACGACCGGTGTGTATGTTATGCAGGCAACTGCGAAGGATGGGGTTGTATATTTAGACCGGGTTCGTAAGATTAACGGAACCTTTGAACCAACGACA
>JBNMIW010000208.1:0-3857 GCA_050873485.1 Lachnospiraceae bacterium
ATTCGGTTGAAAAATGCAATTGAATATGGCAAATTCGTTTGAAAAATGTTAGAAGGGATATATTATAGAACAAAGGAGCTGTTATATGGAACGAAATGCATATCAGAATCTATTGAAATGGAAAAATCGATCAAAAAGAAAGCCTCTTATTGTTACAGGAGTTAGACAGTGTGGAAAGACTTATCTGATTAAGGAATTTGGAAAAGCAGAATTTTCAGATGTTGCATATTTTAATTTTGATGGAGAAGAAGGCCTTCAATCGGTTTTTGATTATAACTTTGACACGGATCGAATACTCGATGAACTTGGAAGTGTGGTTCGTGGTAAAAAGATAACGATTGGTGAAACACTTGTAATATTTGATGAGATACAGGCGTGTCCACGTGCAATACAATGTTTAAAATATTTTTGTGAAAATATTCCAGAGCTACACATTGTTGCAGCAGGTTCCTTGCTGGGAGTTGCACTTAGGGAAAAAGGAATTTCATTTCCGGTAGGTAAGGTAGAACGACTTGAAATGTATCCGATGAGTTTTGATGAATTTGTAAAAGCGGATAGTGGGGAGAAATATCTTGAAGGGCTTAGTAAACTTACCAGAGAAAGGGAGATTCCTCAATTATATACAATACCTTTAGAAAAATATTATAAAAATTATCTGATTGTTGGAGGAATGCCGGAAGCCGTACAAGTCTGGGTTGATACGCATGATTATCATGAAACCGAAGAGGTACAGGACAGAATATTGAAGGATTATGCAGACGATTTTGGAAAGCATACAGAACCGGATACGGCGACGAAGATTAGGATGATATGGGATTCTATTCCAACACAGATTGCGAGGGATAATAGTAAATTTATTTTTTCTCATGTGAAACAGGGTGCTAGGGCAAAAGATTTAGAGGATGCACTGGCCTGGCTGGTGAATTCCGGAGTCGTACTTAAACTGGATTTGGTTTCTACACCAGAGATTCCGTTATCAGGGATGGCGGATGCCACCTATTTTAAGGTTTACATGGCAGATGTCGGTTTGCTTAGAAAAAAGGCAAATGTGAATTACAGAACGATTCTTGAAGATAGTAATGCGTTTGTTCATTTTAAGGGAGCTCTAGCGGAGAATTATATTTTTGTTCAACTGAAATGCATGGGAATTACGCCGTATTTCTGGAGAACCAAAGCAGATGCAGAACTGGATTTTATAACGGATTATGAAGGTGAATTAATACCAATTGAGGTGAAATCAGCAGATAATACAAGAGCAAAGAGCTTGCATTTGTTTTGTAATCGATATCGTCCTAAGCTTGCATTCAAATCATCTCTCAAAAATGTGGGAGATAATATGGATAAGGGTACTCATGTATGGTCATTGCCTTTATATGCGTTCTATAGATTTAAGGATTATGTGTATAAAGAATTTGGCTGGTAGAGTTTACAGTATATTGGTATTGTGAACACTTGTCTTTCTAATCAAATTATACTATAATACTATAGGCGTTTTGCAAGTATAGATATGAGGATGAAAGTATGGAGATAGCGTACAAACTGAATGTATTCGAAGGTCCATTAGATCTTTTGCTGCATTTGATTGAAAAAAACAAAGTAGATATATATGATATTCCGATCGTAACGATCACGGAACAGTATCTTGCCTATGTCAGTGAGATGCAGGAACAGGATATGGACGTAATGAGTGAATTCCTTGTGATGGCAGGAACTTTGTTACAGATCAAGTCTAAGATGCTGCTGCCGAGAGAAGAGACAGAGGAAGAAGAGGAAGAAGATCCAAGAGCAGAACTTGTAAGACGATTGTTAGAATATAAGATGTACAAATATGCAGCATTAGAACTTAAAGATATGGAGTTAGATGCTTCGCATAATCTATATAAGAAGCCGACCATTCCAAAGGAAGTGGAAGAATACCGGGAAGAAGTGGATCCGGCAGAATTAGTGGATGGCTTAACCCTTAGCAAGTTAAATGATATCTTCCAGTCTATCATGCGCAAGCAGGTGGATAAGATCGATCCGATCCGTTCAAAGTTCGGAACGATCGAGAAGGAAGAGATCAATATTGAAGATCGTATGGTACAGATTCGTGAAGAAGTCCGAGGGCTAAAAGGAATTAATTTCCGTACGTTGTTAGAGACACAGCCAACCCGGATGAATATCATCATTACATTTATGTCAATCTTAGAGTTGATGAAGGTAGGAGCAATTACCATTCGTCAGGAAGAGACATTTGGAGAGATTGTAATTGATTCTTTAGACGAGATAGAAGTCACATCAGAGAGTGAGAATCGATTAGAGGATGAAGTGACTTTTGCTGATGATCAGGATGAGGCAGCGGTTACGGAAGAGAATCAGGAAACAGACAGTGAAACGGGAGAAGAATAAATGGAACAGGATATCAATGTAATAGAAGGAAGAATAGAAGCAATCTTATTCTCGGTAGGTGAGGCAGTTGAACGGGATCGGATTGCCAAAGCGTTAGAGATGGATACTGATACGGTTGTGAAGATTATTCACAACATGATGGATAAGTACGATAGTGTAGATCGTGGAGTGCGGATCATTGAATTAGAAGATTCCTTTCAGATGTGTACCAAAGCAGATTATTACGATACATTAGTGAAAGTTGTGAATATCCCAAAGAAACATGTATTGACCGATGTGTTATTGGAGACGTTATCCATTGTTGCATACAAACAGCCGATCACCAGACAGGAGATCGAGGCGATTCGTGGGGTATCCTGCGTCCATGCAGTGAACAAATTAGTAGAGTATAACCTGATTCACGAAGTAGGTCGATTAGATGCGGCAGGACGGCCGATTCTTTTTGGTACAACTGACGACTTTTTAAGAAGCTTTGGGGTTCAGTCCACGGATGAGTTGCCGACGATCACACCGGACAAGATTGAAGACTTTAAGCAGCAGGCAATGGAAGAAGCACAGCTTTCTTTTGCACCGGTCAAGGATTGATCCTGTGAAATATTCATAAATGATCTCATTCCGACATATATTACTGTGATAACAGATTATGTGGAAAGATATGTCATTTTTTCAATCGTCTAACGTTCGAAATATTATTTCTTCTGTATTTTCCAAGTACATAGAGGATCCGGCTGCATTATGGATATTTGCAAGTTTTTTAGTATTAGGTTGTGCGATCATTTATCCTCTTGATAAAATGACTGCAAAGCAGGAAACGGATCAGGATTATGTAACATATCTCGATGAATGGTCAGAAGAGGTAGTGGAGCATACGGATGATAGTTATCCGGCAAATGCGCAAACGATGATCAGAGAACCGGATACGCTGCATGCAAAATATGCATTATTGATGGATGCGGATGACCGCAGGGTGTTATTCGAAAAGGATGGCTATACAAAAGTTCCGATGGCAAGCACGACCAAGATTATGACTTTGTTAGTTGCGCTTGAACAGGGCAATCCCGATAGTATGGTTACGGTATCTGAATATGCGGCATCCATGCCGAAAGTAAAGCTTGGAATGAAAACAGGCGAGCAATATCGTCTGGGAGATCTGGTGTATTCCTTGATGTTGGAATCGCATAATGATAGTGCCGTGGCAATTGCAGAACATATCGGTGGAAGTGTGGAAGAATTTTCACAACTGATGAACGAGAAAGCAAAGGCACTTGGAGCAGATAACACTCATTTTGTTACCCCGAATGGATTAGATGATAAAGATCACTATACGACCGCATATGATCTTGCGCTGATTGCAAGCAGTGCAATTGAAAATGAAGAATTTTGCAAGATCATACAGACACCGTCCTATTCGTTTCATGAGCAGACAACCGGAAGAAACTTTACGGTAAATAACAAAGACCGTTTTCTGA
>JBNMIW010000209.1:0-3832 GCA_050873485.1 Lachnospiraceae bacterium
CTTCTACACCGGAAATGATCTTAACCGGGCATTTTTCCTTGCAGACTCCGCAATGTGTACATTTTTCCTGATCAATATGTGCAATATTATTCTCAACCGTAATGGCATCTGCCGGACAGTTTCTTGCGCAAAGACCACATCCGATACATCCCGCCTGACAGACTTTCTTTACATCCACTCCACGGTCTTTGGAACTACACTGTACCACACATACTGCATCAGCCGGTACTAACTCAATTAAATGTTTTGGACATTCTGCCACACATTTGCCACATGCCTTACACAGTTCCGGATTCACTTTTGCGATTCCATCTACGATCTCAATCGCACCAAACGGACATACCTTCTTACAGTTACCATAACCGGTACAGCCATATGAACAAGCCTTTGCTCCACCACCCGGATTATTCATGGCAAGCTTACAATCCTTTGGGCCAACATATTCATACTGATCCTTTGCCTTTTCACAGGAACCTGCACACTTCACATATGCAGTCATCTTTACGGAATCTCCCGCATCTACGCCCATAATCTGCGCAATTGCGCTGGCAACTTTATCTCCACCAACCGGACATGCATTTACCGGAGCTTCTCCTTTTGCAATTGCAGCCGCCAAACCGTCACAACCTGGGAAGCCACATCCACCACAATTGTTTCCCGGAAGGCATCCTCTGACTGCTACCTCTTTTTCATCTACCTCTACCTCAAACTTTTCCCCGGCAATTCCTAACAGGATTCCGATGATAACACCGGTTCCTCCAACCATTGCCATCGCAAGTAAAATTGATGTAATCATGCGTATCCCTCCTATTTGATCAGACCCGAAAAGCCGAAAAATGCCATTGCCATCAATCCTGCTGTTATCAGAACAATTGGTGTGCCTTTAAAAGATTCCGGAACATCATTATACTCAATCTTCTCCCGGATTCCTGCCATGATCACAATAGAAATCGTAAAACCAACGGCCGTTCCAAATCCATTTACAACAGAAGATACGAAATCATATGATTTCTGAACATTGATCAAAGCGACACCTAACACTGCACAGTTTGTTGTGATCAGTGGAAGATACACACCCAGTGCCTGATAAAGCGACGGCATCATTTTTTTCAAAAACATCTCAACAAACTGAACTAATGCAGCAATCACCAAAATAAATACAATCGTCTGTAAATAGGTGATATTTAACTTTTCCAAAATAAATGTATAGATCAGACTGGTAACTGCGGATGCAATTGTAATAACAAATATAACAGCTCCGCCCATGCCTGCTGCTGTATCTACTTTCTTAGAAACACCGATAAATGGACATAATCCTAAGAACTGGCTCAATACAACATTATTTACCAATGCGGCTCCGACCGCTATCAATAATAAATTCATTTGATCTGCCTCCTTACAACACACACGGATTATTTGTCCGTTTTATCATTCTGCGCCAATTTTCTTCCTTCACATAATGTATTCGCACAGCCCGCACAACCATTTTCACGTTCGCAGGACTCCATTGGAATACCTTCTTTCTTCGCTTTGTTCAATCGCACTTTATTCTGTACTGCGATCAGGCATGCCAATACGAAAAACGCTCCCGGTGCGAGAATCAATATGGTGATCGGTTCATAAGATGATGGCATGATCTGAAATCCAAAAACAGAACCGTTTCCAAACAATTCACGGAAAATACCGATTGAGGTTAAACCAATTGTAAATCCAAGTCCCATTCCAATTCCGTCAAACATAGAAAGCCAGACATTATTCTTTGATGCAAAACTCTCCGCACGGCCGAGAATAATACAGTTTACAACGATCAATGGAATATAGATACCAAGACTGTCGTACAAAGACGGAACAAATCCCTGTAATAAAAACTGTACGATCGTAACAAACGATGCAACAATAACAATATATGCCGGAATACGAACCTTGTCCGGAATTACTTTCCGCAATGCCGATATCATCATATTACTTAAGATCAAGATTACCGTTGTGGTAAGTCCCATTCCAATTCCATTTTTAGCAGATGTTGTAACCGCCATGGTCGGACACATTCCCAACATCTGTACAAAAGTAGGATTCTCGGTTACAATACCACATTTTAAACGTTCTAATGTTTTACTCATAATTACCGCCTCCTACTGTAATGTACTGATAAAATATAATCCTGCATTTACACCATTGGTAACTGCATTGGTTGTGATCGTTGCTCAGGATAATGCATCAATCTCATTATCCGCTTTGGCACCATTCTTGGTATAAACGATCTGGTCAACTTTCTTTCCTTCAAACTGTTTCCGGAAAGTATCCTCCTTTGCTTTCATACCAAGTCCTGCCGTCTCACTGATCGATAAAAATGAAATTCCATTCAGTGTTCCATCCGACTGCACACCCATAGCAAACTGAATATCGCCACCGTAGCCTTCATGGTCAGTCACTGTCAATACATAACCAATCTGCTGTCCTGATTTGTCCAATACCTTCATTGCTTCGTTAATGGTTGCATCTAATCCTTTTTCATCTAATGCTTTCGCTACTTTATTCTCATCGATCTTCACATCTTCAAAGGAATCCGCATCCGCAAATACTGCCTTATACGCTTCCTCTTTCGCTCTCTGATTCTCTTTGCGGATCGGCTCTTTTGTAATCTCATATACTGCTCCTAATAACAGACCTGCGATCAGTGTGATCAACATCAGAGAAATTGTATTTTTGATACTTTCACTACTCATGCTTCTCTGCCCCCTTTCCAAATGACTTTGGAACGGTAATTCTCTCGATCAACGGAACAAGCAGATTACCGAGAATAATTGCATAGGACACACCTTCCGCAGATCCGCCGAATATACGGAACAAAAACGTAAGGAGACCTAATAAGATACCAAAATATATCTTTCCAATTGGTGTGATCGGTGAAGTGACATAATCTGTTGCCATGAAGAATGCTCCAAGCATCAGACCGCCACCAAATAAATGTGCAAACAGGAATGAAAAATCAAGACCTCTGCCGGCTGCCATTCCATAAATAAGTATCAATATTGCAAATGTTCCAATGTAAAACAATGGTATCCGGTAATTAATGATTCCACGCACCAACAGATATATGCCTCCTGCGATCAATGCAAGTGCACATGTCTCACCGATCGTTCCGGCTGTTGTTCCAAGAAACATTGCTTTTACATCCACACTCTCTCCTGCCTTAAGATTGGCAAGCGGTGTCGCCGTTGTGACAGCATCGTAAGTAAATGTTGTCATTTTCCCGGTAAATGATATCAACAGAAAACATCTGGCTCCTAATGCCGGATTCATGAAATTCTGTCCCAAGCCGCCAAAGACCTGTTTTACAACTACAATTGCAAAGAAACTACCAATTACCGGCAGCCAGAAAGGAACATCCACCGGCAGATTCAATGCAAGTAATAATCCGGTCAATGCCGCCGACAGATCCATGATCGTATTCTTACGATCTGTCAGTTTTTCAAAGGCTGCTTCAAAAAATACACAACTTATAACCGTGATCAGAATGATCACCAACGCTCTGATTCCAAAGTTATAAATTCCAAACAACGTTGCAGGCATCAAAGCAAGCAATACCTGTCCCATAATATTTGTTGTTGATTCTCTATACCTAATGTGTGGATAAGAGGAAATCTTCATTGTCTGTTCCAAATCTCATCCACCTCCTATCGTTTTCTGTTTGCAAGAATCTGTTTACGCGTTCCTGCAATCATTTGTGTTAAATGCCGCTTTGCCGGACATACAAACGAACAGCATCCACATTCACAACATTCCATTCCGTCATACTTCTGGAAACTTTCATAATCTCCATGGGAAGCGA
>JBNMIW010000210.1:0-3832 GCA_050873485.1 Lachnospiraceae bacterium
ACTATGGATCCGGAGAAGCGTATTTTGCTGCGTGTGACGATTGAAGAGGGAACAGAGTCTGAGATTGATGTTGTATTTAACACGCTCATGGGTGACAAGGTAGAGCCACGCCGTGAATTTATTGAGGAAAATGCACAGTATGTAACCAATCTGGATATTTAATAAACAGACGCCTGGTAATTTGTGAATTTGGATCTGATTTTCACGTTTTAATGTGAATCAGCAGAAAGTTGAGGGAAAAATGGACGAGAATATCTTTGATAAAGTTCATGAGGTTGATCTTCGAAAAAAAATGGAGACCTCTTATATTGATTACGCAATGTCAGTTATTGCATCCAGAGCACTCCCTGATGTAAGAGACGGTTTGAAGCCGGTTCAGAGACGTATTTTGTATGCAATGATCGAGTTAAATAACGGACCGGATAAGCCACACCGTAAGTGTGCCCGTATCGTTGGTGATACCATGGGTAAATATCATCCACATGGTGACAGTTCTATTTATGGTGCACTGGTAAATCTGGCACAGGAATGGTCTACTCATTATCCATTGGTAGATGGACATGGAAACTTTGGTTCTGTGGATGGTGACGGTGCTGCTGCAATGCGTTATACAGAGGCAAGATTGAGCAAGATTTCTATGGAGATGCTTGCAGATATTAATAAAGACACCGTAGATTTTGACCCGAACTTTGATGAGACAGAGAAAGAGCCTCGTGTTCTGCCTTCCAGATTTCCAAATCTGCTGGTAAATGGTACATCAGGTATTGCCGTAGGTATGGCAACCAATATACCACCACACAACCTCACAGAGGTTATCAACGCAGTCGTAAAAATTATCGACAATGTTGTGGAAGAGGATCGAGAAACAACGATTGAGGAATTAATGCAGATCATCAAGGGACCGGACTTCCCAACAGGAGCGGAAATCCTTGGTACCAGAGGAATTGAGGAGTCTTATCGTACCGGCCGTGGCAAGATCCGCGTACGTGCGGTGAGCAATATTGAGCCAATGGAGAATGGCAAGAACCGTATTGTTGTGACAGAGCCTCCATATAAGGTGAATAAAGCACGTCTGATTGAGAAAATCAGTGAATTACATAGAGAAAAGAAAATCGAGGGAATTACAGATCTTCGTGATGAAACAAACCGTGAGGGTATGCGTATCTGTATTGAGCTTCGAAGAGATGTTAATCCGAATGTTGTATTAAACCAGCTTTATAAGCACACACAGATGCAGGATACATTTGGTGTTATTATGCTTGCTTTAGTAGATAATCAGCCAAAGGTCATGAATCTCAAACAGATGCTGGAATATTATATCAAGCATCAGGAAGAGGTTGTTACAAGACGTACCAAGTTTGACCTGAACAAGGCTGAGGAAAGAGCACATATCGTTGAGGGTTTACTGATCGCTCTGGATAATATTGACGAAGTGATCCAGATTATCCGCAGTTCCAAAACAACCGCCGAGGCAAAGGAAAGATTATGCTCCCGTTTCGAGCTTTCAGATGCACAGTCACAGGCCATTGTGGATATGCGTCTCCGTGCCTTGACCGGTTTGGAAAGAGAAAAGCTGGAGACAGAATATGCCGAGTTGGAGAAAAAAATTGCAGAATATAAGGCAATTCTTGCAGATAAAAAGATCCTGTTAGGTGTTATTAAGACAGAAATTTCATTGATCCGTGACAAGTACGGCGATGAGAGAAAAACATCTATCGGTTATGATGAGTTCGATATTTCCATGGAGGATCTGATTCCACAGGAAAATACCATCATTACTATGACTTCTCTTGGTTATGTTAAGAGAATGAGTGTGGATAACTTCAAGAGTCAGCATCGTGGAGGCAAAGGAATCCGCGGAATGCAGACTATTGATGAGGATTATATTGCTGACATGCTTATGACTACGACACATCATTATCTGATGTTCTTCACGAACAAGGGAAGAGTGTACCGTCTGAAAGCATATGAGATTCCGGAATCCGGCAGAACAGCCAGAGGAACTGCAATTATTAATCTTTTGCAGCTGACACCGGGAGAGAAGATCAACGCAGTCATTCCAATCAGAACATACGATGAAAATCGTTATTTGTTTATGGCAACCAAGAAGGGTATTGTTAAGAAAACTTCTATCAAGGATTTTGCCAATATCCGTAAAACGGGACTTCAGGCGATTAATCTTCGGGATGATGATGAGCTGATCGAAGTAAAATCAACGAATAAAAAGAAGGACATTATTCTTGTAACGAAGCTTGGACAGTGTATCCGTTTTTCTGAGACAGATGTACGTCCAACCGGTCGTGCAACAATGGGTGTTATTGGTATGAATCTTACCTATGACGATGAAGTAGTAGGTATGCAGCTTGATACACAGGGAGATTATCTTGTTCTTGTATCAGAATACGGTATGGGTAAGAGAACACGTATTGAAGAATTTACACCGCAGCACAGGGGCGGTAAGGGTATTAAGTGTTATAAGATTACCGAAAAAACAGGTAATGTTGTAAGTGTAAAAGCAGTAAATGAAGAAAATGAGATTATGCTGATCACTACAGAAGGAATCATTATCCAGATGAGAGTCGATGAGATTTCTGTATTGGGACGTATTACATCCGGTGTGAAGCTGATCGACCTGGATCCGGATAAGGATATTGTTGTAGCGACTATGGCAAAAGTGAGAGATTCTCAGCCTTCCGATGCGAAGGATAGTTTTCTGGAAGAAATGGAAAACGAAATGAGACAGAATGAAGAGGAAGCAGACAACGATATTGAAGAAGCCAACGATACAGATAATCCACAGGAATAATATTGCCAGAGGGGATGAAAATATGAGAACCATTTCTACCGATGAGATTATAAAAAATATCAAGGAAATGTGTATAGAAGCAAATTATTATCTTTCAGATGATATGAAGGATAAGATTGATCATGCCTGTCAGGTGGAGGAATCTCCCCTTGGCAGACAGATATTGTCACAATTAGAAGAAAACATGCAGATTGCAGAGAGCAGTCAGATTCCAATCTGTCAGGATACGGGTATGGCCGTTGTATTCTTAAAAATCGGACAGGATGTTCATATTGAAGGAATGAATCTGGAGGATGCCGTCAATGAAGGAATCCGTCAGGGGTATGTAGAGGGATATCTGCGTAAATCCGTTGTAGGGGATCCTCTGCTTCGAGAAAATACAAAGGATAATACTCCCGGTATTATTCACTATGAAATTGTTCCGGGAGAAAACATAGACATTACCGTAGCACCAAAAGGCTTTGGAAGCGAAAATATGAGCCGGGTCTATATGCTTAAGCCAGCAGATGGTATAGATGGTGTTAAGGATGCTGTGTTGGATGCAGTGAAGCTTGCAGGTCCAAATGCATGTCCTCCGGTTGTGGTAGGTGTAGGTATTGGCGGTACCTTTGAAAAATGTGCATTACTGGCCAAAAAAGCATTAACCAGGGATGCAAATGTGCATAACTCTATCCCATATGTAAAAGAAATGGAAGAAGATTTATTAGAAAAGATTAATAATCTGGGAATCGGACCGGCCGGACTTGGTGGAAGGATTACAGCTCTTGCTGTAAATATAGAAACATATCCTACACATATTGCCGGTTTGCCGGTCGCTGTAAATATGTGCTGTCATGTGAACCGACATAAGCATCGTGTTATTTAAAGTATCAGGATGACGTTAAGCGTTATTTAATTCGTCAAAAAATACTTATAACAGTACGGGTTTAATTATAAAATATCTATTTGTGGAAAGGTTTGATGATACGATGTCAGAAAAGTATATTAATACGCCAGTTACAGAACAGGATATTGAATCGCTTGAGA
>JBNMIW010000211.1:0-3824 GCA_050873485.1 Lachnospiraceae bacterium
ATTCAACACAGGTGTAAAATAATCTACTACTACCACCTTGCTTCTTGCAAGACAGTATGCAAGTTTCCAGTAATTCTTATACGTCATATACTTTCTTTTTCCCGGAACCAACCAGAAGAGCACCTTACAATCCTTTTGTTGTAACACATCATTTACATATGCGATATTTCCGGTAAGATCCTCCCGTCTTGATGACATAAATAACACGTGATCCTTCTTAAAGAAAAGCGATAGCACGGATGCTGTCACATTCAAAAACGTTCTCTTTAATGTTGCACGATTCATTGTAATCCTGCAAAAGTATGAATATCTCCATTTTGCAAACAATAAAACCCTCTTTAATTGTCCACCGCCATAGGTATTCTCCATATACCGACGTTTGCCACCTAATGCATATACATATATACCGTCTAACAAAAAAATCGGAATTAAAAGGGTTCCTATTATAAATTCAATCGCACGATACGCAAAAATCAGAATTGCAAGAAGCGGGTTATGCTTTGGATACTTTACCGGTTTTTTCCGCTTAATTGCAATAACTCCATTCTCTAGCTTACAAACATATTCATTTTCTTCCTTTACCTGATTAAACTCCGAACTTTCCACCAAAACATTCTGATATGTCTGTCCATCATATGCCTGTATTGTAACCGTAAATGCATTCAGATCACTCCGAAAGAACACGGTATCCAGTTCATAATCAAAAATGGCATATCCAATATAATTACCATTCTCATCAAAACTGGTATCGGTCACCCGAAGCGGAAGTATTCTGCTTTCCCTATCATTTTCAAACTTTACTGCAAGTTTGATCTCCACATCTTCAGGATGTCCGGAGGTATTCCGAACCAATACTCCGATTGTCATAACATCCCGACGGATTGCCAGTTTATCTACTAATACTTCTGTTTGTGCATTTATTTTCATACTTCTACCTCACACCTGATAATCATCCTGTTTACCGATCAATTTATGGTATATTACAATCATTTTTACCATCTTCTGATACCATTTCTTACGCTTAATTCCATTTAATTCCTTCTCTACTTCTTTGATACGGCTATTCTTTTCTTTCACCATTGTATTGTATTTGAAATTCTTCACGCGTATCGTATTTCGATATTCCCGATTTTTAACCAACAGGTAAGACCGGTAATCATGTTCCATGATATTTTTGTAATTACTATATTCCGCCGGATTATAATAAAACTCCTCACCATAGTCCTTGATGTCTAACCGTTCAAATCCTTCCCGTTTCAGAATGTCATACATTTCTTGAAAACCTGCAATATCCGTCTGAATGTTCAATCCATAAATCATAGAATTCAATGCTTTATTTACAAAAGATCGTTTCAATCGTTTCTCCTCTAATAAATGCATTTCTTCAAACGCCGTTGCTACCGTACAGAACGCTTCATATTTACACATTGCAGACTTAGAAAATGTATTCGTCAGATTATTCTTCTGATTCGTACGATAATGTACCAGACTTTCTTTCACAACGGTAATTCTCTTCGCCATCGCCATTGCCATCATCACAAAATATTGATCATTCGCCCTCTCAACATCCTGAAACCGAAGATCATTTTCCTGTATAAAACTACTTAAATATAATTTATTCCAAGGAACAACTGTAGTGAAATTAAAAAAATATTCCGGATCCGTCTCTTTCGAAAAAACATCCCGCTCCGGTAGCATTTTCTTAACCAGATACTGATTCTGCGGAATATATTCCTGTTGTTGTTCATCATAATGATCCGCTCCACAAATACACAGATCGGCCTGCATGCTCTCCGCACGGTCATATAACTTCTCAACCAGCTGCACATCAAACATATCATCCCCATCTAAGAACATAAGATATTTCCCATGTGCATGCATCATTCCTATATTTCTTGCAACACCTGCATTCTTCTTTTCCTGATAAATATATTGAATTCTTGTATCAACCTGCATCAACTCTTTCACCAGTTCTGCCGTTCGATCAGTGGATCCATCATCCACAACAATAATCTCAATATTCTGATAACTCTGATTCATAACATTACCGAGAGATGTCTTAATATATTCCTGTACGTTATATACCGGCATAATAATTGATACACCAACTTTTTCCATTCTTCTACCTCATTATATATTATTTTCCGTTTGTTCCAATATCTTATCCGTTAATTGCTCACAACATCTGCCTTGTTCATAATTGCCCAACAAGATCCAGTGTTTCTGAATCTGTTCCAATTGCCATCCATCGTCATACTGTGCAATATCTTCCTCTAATTCTTCCATTGTCTTTGCCTGTTTGTACGGCCATTGCTCCATGCCTACATAAAATCCGGTATTCCGAATATACTCTTCTTTATCCGGCACATATAAAAAGCATGGTCGTTTCAAAAATGAATAATCCCAAATACAGGAAGAATAATCGGTGAGCAGCATATCTGCCGCACATAACAGTTCCTGCATATCCGGATAATCACTCACATCAATAATATTCTCGCCTAATATCTGCAAACCTGCTCCCTCCTGATATCTGTGATATCGGCACATAAAATACCATTTTTCGTCCTCATGAATACCATCAAACAGACCTGCATTTAATTTCTGTAACAGGCGATCACTCTCCAACACAACCGGTGTTGAAGGCATTCGATATGTTGGTGCATACAATACAATCTTTCCATCATCCGGTATTCCATATCGTTCTTTTACTTTTCTTTGAAACTCTTCCGTCTCCTGCCGCACCAATTTATCATTTCTCGGTGTTCCTGCCCGCAAAACATCCCCATGATATAGAAATGTCTTTTGAATCATATTTTCTTCCTGTACCTTACAGCTTGCAACAAAAAGGTCAATATTCTCTGCGCAGAACCTCGCTCTCTTTTTGGTTGCCCAATTTGCATCCGGTCTGTCATTCTCCACCTTCTTATAAGCCCCACCGCCATGCCATGTATTGATCACATACTGCTTCTTCCGGAATGGAAACCACGGTGCATATGACCCATTCGTCACAATTACTTTTGCAGTCAACAACATAGGAAAAGAAGAAACAGTAAAATGCTTCACTAATTTTACTCCTTCTTCTTCTAAAAATGCATATTTGTTCTTGTCACTCACTGCCCAGACATACTCAAACCGTCCCGGATACTTGTCGCGTAGATACTCATATACATACCTTGGATTACAGGAGTAATCATAGTTTTTCCCTCCTGTAAGCCCGGTAAATACAATTCGATTCCGTTTGATCGGCATGATACGAAACGGCAAAGTTGCAATTCTTACCGCCTCCGAAATCATTACCTTAACAAATGCCTGATCCATGACTACTCCTTCGTTTTCTTAATTGCCGTAACCTGATTTGCATCGATTCCTTCTGTATTCTCTTTCTGGAATAAAATCTTAAATGTAAGGAACATCAATTTAATATCTAACCAGAAGGTATAATTCTCAATATATGTCAGGTCTAATTTTAATTTATCATATGGTGTCGTGTTATATTTTCCATAAACCTGCGCATATCCGGTAAGTCCTGCTTTTACTTTCAACCGGAAATCAAATTCCGGAATAATCTCTTTATACTGTTCAGCAATCTCCGGCCGTTCCGGTCTTGGTCCTACCAAAGACATATCCCCTTTGATAATATTGATCAACTGTGGAAATTCATCAAAATGTAATGCTCTCAGAACTCGTCCGATCGGCGTAACACGCTCGCCAAAAAACATGATGATCGTGTTACGCCGATCGGACGAGTTCTGAGAGCATTACATTTTGATGAATTTCCACAGTTGATCAATATTATCAAAGGGGATATGTCTTTGGTAGGACCA
>JBNMIW010000212.1:0-3822 GCA_050873485.1 Lachnospiraceae bacterium
GGATTGGATCCGGCGGCATTGCATATGCCAAAGAAATTTTTCGGCGCAGCCAGAAATATGCGTGAGGGAGGTTCACTTACCGTTTTAGCAACTGCATTAGTGGAAACCGGATCCAAAATGGACGATGTTGTTTTCGAGGAGTTCAAAGGAACCGGTAACATGGAACTTGTGTTGAATCGTAAATTACAGGAAAAGAGAATTTTTCCTGCAATTGATGTTGCAAAGTCGGGAACGAGAAGGGATGATCTGCTTCTGACGCCATTAGAAAAAGAAGTTGTAGAGTTATTGCATAAGGATTTTGCAGGAAACAGGGCGGAAGAGTCCATAGAAGAAGTACTCCGGATGTTTGTACGTACGAAGAGTAACGCGGAGTTCCTTAATATGATGAAACGCTCGGTTGGAAAAAGATAGAATTTTATAAAAAATACTTGCAATACAGGGGATGTTATGGTAAACTGTAGAAGTTGTTTAGGCGGGTTGGAATCTGCCAATATTTATAGAGAGGTGTATATTAATGAAGGAAGGAATTCATCCAAATTATTATCAGGCAAAAGTAGTTTGTAACTGTGGTAACGAGTTTGTTACAGGTTCTACAAAAGAAGAGATTCACGTAGAGATTTGTTCAAAGTGCCATTCTTTCTACACAGGACAGCAGAAAGCAGCACAGGCTCGTGGTCGTATTGATAAGTTCAATCGTAAATACGGAGTTAAGGCTAATTAGTAACGGTTATGGGTTGGGATTGAATAATCTCAACCCTGTTTTCTTATATAAAGATAATTGAGGTTAGTTAGATGGAAGAGAGATTACCGAAAGGAACCCTTGGTGGACAGGCAGTTATTGAAGGGGTAATGATGAAAGGACCTGATAGTTATTCTGTAGCTGTCAGAAAACCGGATAAGAAGATAGAAGTTAAACTACACAAATATGAATCATTTGGTGATCGACATAAATTTGCCAAGTTACCATTTATTCGTGGAGTAGTCAGCTTCGTGGAATCCTTAGTTGTTGGAACGAAGACATTGTCGTATTCTTCATCCTTTTATGATGAAGATGAAGTAGAGACCAAAGCAGACAAATTATTAAAGGATATATTCAAAGAGAAAGCAGAAAGTGTTATTTTAGGATTTACTATACTTCTTTCTGTTATAATTGCGGTTGCACTTTTTATGTTATTACCGGCAGCAATTGCAGAGATTTTAGGTAAATGGATCAACAGTCATGTGTTAGTTGCTGTGATTGAGGGAATTATTCGTTTATTGATTTTTTTAATATATGTTGTTTTGATCTCGCAGATGGAAGATATTAAGCGGGTATTTATGTATCATGGAGCAGAACATAAGACAATCAATTGTTATGAGTCGGGAGATGATCTGACTCCGGAGAATGTTGCAAAACATAGCAGATACCATAAGCGATGTGGAACAAGTTTTCTGTTTATTGTAATGATCGTAAGTATTTTTGTGTTTATGTTTATTACGGCCAAACAGATGTGGCTTCGTTTTTTACTGCGGCTGGTTTTAATACCGGTAGTAGCCGGCATTTCATATGAGTTTATCCGATTGGCCGGCAGAAGTGAGAATCCGATTCTGAATGTACTGAGCAAACCCGGTTTATGGGTACAGAAACTGACAACCAAAGAGCCGGAAGAGGAGATGATTCAGGTTGCGATTGTTTCTGTGGAAGCAGTTTTGTATGGCAAACCATATGTGGATGCTGTAAATGAGGCACAGGGAATTCATGTAGAAAAATAAGGAGCATTTCATGTCTACAATTTTGCAGTTACTGGATATCGGAAAAGAAAAATTAATGAAGAGTGGTAATGAATATGCAAAATATGATCGGAAGGTCTTATTAGAGGAAGTGCTTGGCTGCAATTATATGTATATGCTTACGCATGGTGAGGAAACAGTATCTTTTGAAAAGGAACAAAGATATCTTGAGCTGATCGATCGTCGGAGTGAACATTATCCATTGCAGTATTTATTAGGATATGCCGATTTTATGGATTATCGGTTTTATGTCAATGAGAATGTTCTGATCCCGAGAAATGATACAGAGGTTTTGGTAGAGCTGGTTGATGAATATCTGAAGAGTATGGAGAATCAGGAGGCACAGCCGATTCGTCTAATGGATCTTTGTTGCGGATCCGGATGTATTGGAATATCGCTCAAATTATATCATTCAGAAATTGATCTTACATTGTCTGATGTATCAGAGGATGCATTGAATGTGACGAAGAAGAACTTGGAACAATATGGGATAAAGGCAAGTACGCATTGCGGAGATCTGTTTGAAGGAATTGCAGGCAGGTATGATGTGATTGTCAGTAATCCACCCTATATTGAGAAAAGGATCATTTCGACGTTAATGCCGGAGGTAAAAGAGCATGAACCAATGTTGGCATTAGACGGAGGAGAGGATGGACTTTCATTTTATCGGACGATAATACAGCAGGCACCTTCTTTTTTGTCAGAGCATGGAGTCTTATTTTTTGAGATTGGATGTGATCAGGGGCAGGATGTGACAGATATGATGCTTCGGAATGGATTTTGTGATGTTCGGATAAAGAAAGATTATGCAGGGTTAGACAGAGTTGTGTATGGGCACTTGTAGCCGGGTTGCGATATAATACAACTTATATAACAATATAGTAAAAGAGAGGATATATATATGTTTGATAAATTAGAGGATATATTAGCTCGTTATGAGTCGGTTTTAGAGCAATTAAGTGAACCTGATGTATTAAATGATCAGGCCAGATATACAGCTTTGATGAAAGAACAGAGCGAGTTAGGACCAATTGCTGATAAGTACCGGGAATATTTAGCTGCCAAACAGGCGATCGAAGACAGTCTTGCTATGTTAGAGGAAGAAAAAGACGAAGAGATGCGGGAACTCGCAAAAGAGGAATTAAATGACTCCAAAGATGCGGTAGAACGTATTGAGCAGGAATTGAAGATATTATTGCTTCCAAAGGATCCAAATGATGAGAAGAATGTTATCGTTGAATTGCGTGCCGGTGCCGGTGGCGATGAATCCGCACTTTTTGCAGCAGAGATTTTCCGTATGTATCAGAAATATGCGGATAAGATGCATTGGAAGACTGAGTTGATCAGCTTAAATGAAAATGGAATCGGTGGATTTAAAGAGTGCTCCTTTATGATCAATGGTAAGGGTGCATTTTCAAGATTGAAATATGAAAGTGGTGTACATCGTGTACAACGTGTACCGGAGACAGAATCCGGAGGAAGAATCCATACGTCTACCATTACGGTTGCTATTATGCCGGAGGCAGAAGAGGTAGACTTTGAATTGGATATGAATGATTGTAAGTTTGATGTATTCCGTGCATCCGGTAATGGTGGACAGTGTGTCAATACAACGGATTCGGCCGTTCGTTTAACACATATTCCAACCGGAATTGTTATTTCCTGTCAGGATGAGAAATCACAGCTTAAGAATAAAGATAAAGCATTGAAGGTATTAAGAGCAAAATTATATGACATGGAGTTACAAAAAGCACATGATGCAGAAGCGGAGCTTCGTAAGAGTCAGGTCGGGACCGGCGATCGTTCGGAGAAGATCAGAACTTACAATTTTCCACAGGGAAGAGTGACAGATCATCGTATCAAATTAACACTTCACAAATTAGATCAGGTTATGAACGGAGATCTGGATGAGATTATTGATAGTCTGACTGCAGCGGACCAGGCTGCAAAGTTAGCGAAGATGAATGAGCAGTAAAGAGGGTGGCAGAATGAAAGCATGGGAGAAGAATATTCGTAAAGTTGTACCATATGTTCCGGGAGAACAGCCAAAGA
>JBNMIW010000213.1:0-3813 GCA_050873485.1 Lachnospiraceae bacterium
AGCTCAGCCACATTGACACCTCCTGCATTCTGTGCCATATTCATTCCCATGAAGCCCGTGACGGCACCCGCTGAATTATCCGCTGCCGCTTCCATGGCATTCGCCTGTGCAGCCCCGACTCTCGCTCCGAGCATCGCCTTATTCTCTGAATATACTCTCGATTCCTGAAGGTCACGAATCTTATCCATGCTCTCATCATCAGGGATAATGTTGGAAAATGATATCGCAGCAAGCTCCACACCCCTGCTGTCCTTCCAACGGCTCTTCGTCTTTTCATTTAACAGAAGTGCCAAGTCTTTCCCCTTAGACGGTATCTCATCATACCGCACCTTGATATGTGCAAGATCACTGAGTGCTGCAAGCATGGCATCCTGCAATTCAGCCTTAAGCTGCGGTTCAAGCGTCGCCCTGCTGTACTTTTCCTTTACATTTCCGCTGATATTACTGTAAAAAAGAATCGGATTATCAATCTTGTAAGAAAATGTTCCATAGCCCTGAAGTGTGATGGTCATGTCGAACTCACTGTCACGGTACGGAATTTTCCCGAAGCCGAACTTATTATTGATAATCTCCTTCGTGTTTATAAAATATGCCCTTTGGTCTTTTCCCGCAATTCCGCCAAAAGCAAATCTCGCCTTAATCTCCTCAAATGACACCCTCACCGCATCGCTCAAGCCTCCCATGAAGCAGGATGGCTCCGTCGAGCTGTTAAAAATATATCCGCCCTGCTCAGCGGTGAAATCAATAATCGCACCATTTTCAACAATAATAAGCATCTGACCCGCATTTACCGCAATCCTGCTTCCCTGTGTGATGACGTTGTCGTCCTTGTTATTTCCCGCTCCCGGACTCCTCTTCGCGTGTCCGCGCTGCACCAGTGTATCATTGTCAAGAGCATCACAATATATATAATCCTCCCACATATCACCGATATAAGAAAATGTACTTCCGACGAACGCTTTTATCAGTCCCATACCACCCGCTCCTTTCTTACAATCCGCTCCGCAATTACTACCAAAATTATATCACATTTTTATCAAGTTATGTGCTTTTTTCGTATTTATTTAATAAAATTTCTTATTTTTTATCAAGTTTTCCATTTCATATCACCTTTTTGGCTTATTTATCTTACATTTTTATCAAATTACGGCACCGATTCAGCATTGCATAGATCTCCTGTTTTCTAGGCAGTACCATATTCCCCGGCACTACATTTCCACAGAATGCCGCAAAACCTTTCTTCTCCATCTGCTGATATAATTTCTCCACGCCAGCCTGTAACGTTGTCTTTCCCTCAAAGACATGCAGCTTCATATATTTGAGAATACATACCAATGCATTTAACTGTTCCACATCCACAAGCTGTTCCACATAGCGCAGATCCACCGTTTCTTTATTGATGGAAATACCATCCTTTCCCAATACTTTTGTTTTAATCCGATTGTCTTTTTGAAATGCAATATCTGCCTTAACAATACGCTCCATATCCGGTTTAGCCGAACGAGGTACTTTTTCCGTTGGCATCGGAAAACTCTCTGCCTCCTTTTTGGCAAATGCCGTAATCTCCATCGGTTCATACCGGTTCATCTGTAAGATCGTATCTGCCTTATGAAAATATGATCCGCAGCTTCCTGCCACCAGAATCGTAGATATTCCATATACTTCATATAACTCCCTCACCCGATCAATAAATGGAATGATCGGCTCCACGTCCCGCTGCACAACCCGCTGCATCAGTTCATCCCGTATCATAAAGTTTGTTGCACTCGTATCTTCATCAATCAAAAATACGGTGGAACCCATTTCCATTGCTTCTATTGTATTTGCCGCCTGAGAGGTACTTCCGCTGGCATCCTCCGTATAAAAAGAAAATGTATCTTTTCCATTTGGAAGATTACGGATAAACATAGAAATATCTACATTCTGTATACTTCTTCCATCCTCCGCCCGCAACTTCATAGCCGAATCATCTGTGATCACATATTCTCTTCCGTCTCCCGCAATATGATTATATACACCTAGTTCTAATGCTTTAAGTAACGTAGACTTGCCATGATAGCCACCGCCCACAATTAATGTTACCCCTTTTCGGATTCCCATTCCCTTTATCTTTCCCTTATGTGGCAGATTCATCGTAACTTCCATGCTTTCCGGCGCCTGAAATGCTACTGCATCTTTCATCGGGAACATTGACACTCCCGATTTTCTAGGTAAAATGGCACCATTTGCCACAAACGCAACCAGTCCCTGCTCTTTCAACCAGTCTCTGATATACTGTTGATCCTCTGCAAGATCAGCTACCGCCTGTAATTCTTCCATTGGATAAGCACTCGCATATAATGTCTGTTTCACACAAACCGGAAGAAACTCAAACAGAATCTTCTCTAATTCCTTCGCATTAATTGTTCTCCCATTTGCCGGAAATCCAACTTCCATCCGTACAGTAACCGTTCCATCTTTTTCATCTATCATACATGCGCTGCGTTGTAATATCTCCTGCCCCGGAGTACTTACATTGAGTAGTCCACTCTTTCCGGAACCTTTTGCTTTAAAAGAATAATTGCGTACCTTCCCCGCAAGTTTCCGTAATATTGCATCCTCTAATGCGATCCGTTTCCATGATGTATTATATAACTCAGGACGAAATGCTGCCTGTCTTCCACTTACGATCATACTAACTTTTGACGGCGCCGCAAACGGATCTCCCTGCACATGGTCAATCGATAATATATATCCTGCAAATTGATATTGTCCCCTTGTATCTTTATACGCCGGATAACCTTTGTGATCGATCCGGTGTAAACATTCTCTTAAATCATTGTCTCTTAACATCATGCGTACCTTCCTTTATAAAATATATCATCAACATTTTACCTCAATCTATTCCAGCAAGTTTCCTCTGTCATTTTACTTTTTTCAATATGTTGTGTCAACTTACCATTCCTTTATTCCCTAGCCCTTTTCATTGACAAAACAACCTCTATCTGTTATTCTATACCCTGTTGATAAATCAACATTTAATTATAGCGATATATTGGGGGACTATCATGATCGATCGTTTTGAATTATTTACAACCACCATTACACAGATATATAAGAATTTACAACGAATTAAAATGCAGGAAATGTCAGGCTTTGAACTGCGCGGAACTTATGTAATGTGTATGTTTGAATTAAACCGGAATCCGGAGGGATTAACCATCACACAATTGAGCCAGCTCTGCGGAGAAGACAAAGCCGCAATATCCCGTACGGTTTCTGAATTAGTGAAACGTGGACTGGTCACAAGTAACAATGATAAGAAATACCGTGCACCTCTCATTCTCACAAAAGAGGGAAAGGAAACCGCCTGCAAAATTGATGCATTAGCTTCAACTGCTGTAGAAGCCGGCAGCAACGGACTGACACCGGAAGAACTTAAAACCTTTTACAAAGCTCTTACCACGATCTCTGATAATCTCAACAACTATCTGGTAGATACGCCAGAAGAATAACACATACAAAATGATAACATATATTGACTTCAAAACTGTTACACTCCGTAGCAGTTTTTATTATATCCCATAACAATACACATCTTCATCACAAAGCCTTCATAGAAAAAAACCTGCCACATAATGTGACAGGTTCTTTCTATACTTATATACTCTTTGAAAATATCTATTATACATAGAATAACAAATCTTCGTACTGTGGGAATGGCCAATACTTCTTATCCACAAGTTCTTCCAACTTATCAGCAGGAGTTCTAACTTCCTCCATAGCTGCAAAGACTTCATCATGGAAGCATCTAGCTGCCTTCTCCATATCATC
>JBNMIW010000214.1:0-3811 GCA_050873485.1 Lachnospiraceae bacterium
AGTCCGAATTTTGTTTAAGTGATGCCTTGTTGGAACGAATTCTTCCTAGGGAAAGCAGTGCATTTGAAAAGGGAATCACAATGGAAAGCGACATTGAACCGGATATCTCGTTCTACGGTGTCAAAGAACAATTACAACAATTGGCAGGCATCCTGATCGACAATGCCCTGACCTATGCCTCTGAACATGGAACGATCACCGTTACACTAAAAAAGGAATCGCATCATATACGATTCCTTGTAAGTAATACCGGAGAGCCTATCCCGGAGTCCGAACGAATGCAATTATTTGAACGGTTTTACCGGTCCGACAAATCCAGAAGTCGTGCCTCCGGGCACTTTGGACTTGGTTTATCTATTGCCAAATCCATTGTCACCAACCACAAAGGCACCATTCACATTGAATGTGCAAACGGAATCACTTCCTTTATTGCCGATTTCCGGTAATACCGTTCAGGCTTTCTTTTCTGCTTTGATCACATTTTGAAATTCTTTCATGTCTCTTGCAATCTCACCACTTAGAAGCAGGAGACAGATCAGATTCGGGATTGCCATTAACGCATTTGCTATATCGGACAGATTCCATACCAGATCCAATGTCTGGGTGGCTCCGATATAAGCTACCAGTGAGAAGATCACCCGGTAGATCATGTTGTATTTATGTGTTCCCAATATGTACTCGAATGCCTTTTCACCATGATATTCCCATCCTAATATGGTCGAGAAGGCAAAGAGGGTAATTCCGATTGCAACCAGCCAGCCGCCGGCAGAACCGAGTACCGTCTTAAATGCCAGAATCGTAAGTGACGATCCGACTACCAGATCATCCCGGATAAAGGAACCATCCTCACCAAAGTTATAGACATTCTTATCGTCACCCTGCCACGTTCCACAGATCTTATTCTCTGTGATCTGTGCCTGTGATACACCGCTTGCAATCCGGTCCGCATCTCCATCATACGGAGTAAGTACCAGCGTTGTCTGTCCATCCTTTAATGTGATCTCATTTTCTCCATCGGTTGCAATATCATACTGTCTGGTAATCACTTTATTTCCCTGCTTTGCTTCCATAACGAGTTGAGAATGGGTGATCTCATATGTTCCGACCATACTTTCTGACGTCATTCCAAGCACACCTGAAGAAGCAATTGCAAGTCCTGTGATCGTACATACCACGATCGTATCCCAAAACGTTCCCGTCATATTGATATAACCCTGACGAACCGGATTATCGGTTGTCGCTGCCGCTGCTGTAATTGCCGCAGATCCCATACCCGCTTCGTTTGAAAATACACCTCGTGCCACGCCATACCGCATTGCACCCATCATAGAAGCTACAATGGTTCCCAATGCACCACCGGATATCGCTTTCCAGCTAAATGCCATCGAAAAGATCATAGCCACACCGGATGGAAGATTTGAGATATTTCCAATGATAACGACAACACCACATACCACATAAAAGATTGCCATAACCGGAACTACAACGGAAGATACCTTTGAGATACTCTTAATACCCCCAACAATGATCAGCAACGCACATACCGTAAGAATAATTCCCACTACAGCGATTGGAATATGAAATGTCTCATTTAACGCAGAGGCAATGGAATTCGCCTGCGTCATATTACCGATACCAAAAGAAGCAACTACTGCAAAAAATGCAAATAACCAGCCGAGTATACTTCCAAACGTCTTATTCTTAAATGCTTTTTTCATTGTGTACATCGGTCCACCGGACATTTCACCTTTTTCATTTACTTCCCGGTATTTAATTGCTAACATACACTCTGAAAACTTTGAGGTAAGTCCAAAACATGCAGAGATCCACATCCAGACAAGTGCTCCCGGGCCACCCGATACCATTGCAGTTGCCACACCGACAATATTACCGGTTCCAATTGTTGCCGCAAGTGCTGTCGTCAATGCTGAGAACGGGGAAACATCCCCCTCGCCTCTGCTCTTTGTCCGTGCCTCCTTGCTAAGGGTACTCTTTAATGCATATGGTAGATTTCTCCACGGAAGAAATCCTGTCCGTATTGTCAAAAAGATACCGGTTCCCACTAAAAGCACCAGCATGACCGGTCCCCATACAAAATCGTCTACTAAACTTACTACATCTGAAAAACTCATTCTCTTTCCTCCTCTCACAACAGAACCGACTACCGTCTGCCCTGTTACATATACATAGAAAAAGAGGACACTACTTGCGTAATGTCCTCCTTTGGATAACTTAACTATACTCAATTTTGCATGCAATTGTCAACAAAAAAATCCAAAAAACAGCATCTTTTCTTTCATTTATTAAATATATACATGAATTTCTGTAATTATTCCACCGACTTTAAGGATTCCGCCATATCAATTCCTTCCAGTTTTCTGGACATGAAAAAGTTCACAATCTGATTAAACAACAACGTCAACAATACACTGATCACATAACTTACCTTTGTGACATGCACATCAAATGCGATCGCATCAATCTGGATCTGGCTCATGATAAATGCGTGCAGGTAATGTCCGATGACCAGTCCGACCAGACTTCCAATCAATGTTAATATAATATTTTCACGAAATACATACGAATTGGTCTCATCTTTGTAAAAGCCTAATACCTTGATCGTTGCAATCTCCCGAACCCGTTCTGTTATATTGATGTTGTTCAGATTGTAGATAACAATAAATGCAAGCATGGCACCGCAGGCAATTACAAGCATGACAACATAATCCATGCTGACCATCATATCCGAAACTTTATCCCGCAGATCTTTGCTGACATTGACAGAACTGACTCCGCTTTCCTTCATCAGTTCCGCCGCAACGGAATCTACATCCGCATTATCCGATACGTTTACAAATGCCGCATTCCAATCCGGCTTTTCTCCAAACAGGCTCTGGTAGGTTGCCTGACAAAGGATCACATAATGATTAAAATAATTCTGATATATACCGCTAACCTTAACTTCTCCTCCTGACAGATCAGCATTTTGCAAAAGGAATGTATCACCGATCTGCAATCCCAGACTATCGGCTAACTTATAAGAAATGACAACCTCTCCTTCTCCCGGCAAGGCTACCTTCTCTCCTTCTTTTGTGTGAAGATCCATATAGGAGTCAAACGAATCCGTTTGCTCCGGTACAAGAAGACTCACACTCTTCACTGTTCCGTTATATGTTACATCTGCACTGCTTTGCGCATTTGTCAATGATGATTCCATGCCATCTACTTTTCGGATATCATCACCGCCGACCACCATATCATACAGTGAAATAGTCTGAAACTGCGTATCTGCAATCGTAGCGATGGAATCTCTGACTCCTTGCCCTGCTACTAACAATGCGGTACAGCCACTCACACCAATGATCATCATAAAAAACCGTTTCTTATACCGGAACAGATTTCTGACCGACACCTTATCCAAAAACTTTAAATGATTCCATACTGCCGGAATCTTCTCTAACAACACTCTTTTTCCGACTTTCGGTGACTTCGGCCGCATCAGCATTGCCGCCATTCCCTCTAACTCCTGCCAGCATGCAACAAATGTGGTGCCGGCAGAACACAATAATGCAACAAGCACAGAAATAAATGCCAGTGATCCATTCCATACATAATGCAGATCACCCATATCATACAGCATTTTATATGCGACCCAGATCACATTTGAAAATGCTTCCGTTCCTGCAAAGAATCCAACAATTGCGCCAATGAGTGCCGCACTGCCGGAATAGATCATATATTTTCCAATGATCGAGGCATTCGAATATCCTAATGCCTTCAGGATACCGATCTGTGTCCGTTGTTCTTCTAC
>JBNMIW010000215.1:0-3806 GCA_050873485.1 Lachnospiraceae bacterium
AGATATCTGTCCGGTCTGGTAGCGGGCATGAAGACGAAAAGTAATTTGATCGGGTATGTATCTGCGATGGGCAGCGACAACAGTGAGTGTACCGGTGGTATTGATGCATTTGCAATGGGTGTCGAGGAAGTCAATCCGGATGCGAAGGTGCTGGTGGCAGTGACGAACTCCTGGTTTTCTCCGGATGACGAGCAGGCGGCTTCTGATGCATTGATTGGCAAGGGCTGCGATGTGCTGGCGCAGCATGTAGATACGACAGCTCCGCAGACTGCATCCGAGGAAAACGGAACATGGGCGATTGGATATAATTCCGATATGAGTAAAGAGACGCCGGATGCGACGCTGACATCGGTTATCTGGAACTGGAGTGCGTATTACACCTCCTATGTAAACAGTATCGTCAATGCGACATATGACGGTTCGAATTATTATGGCGGTATGGACGAAAGTCTGGTCGGACTGACAGGATTATCTTCTCTGTGTGAGGATGGAACACAGGAGAAAGTAAATGAGATGCAGCAGAAGATTTTGTCC
The DNA here is from genome assembly GCA_050873485.1 of Lachnospiraceae bacterium. Taxonomy (GTDB): domain Bacteria; phylum Bacillota; class Clostridia; order Lachnospirales; family Lachnospiraceae; genus CAG-590. The sequence continues at coordinate 535 of JBNMIW010000215.1, forward strand.
GGAGAATTCGGCGTGGTTGACGGAGAAATCCTTACCAACGATGGAACCGTGATCGGAGAAGAGGGAAAGACATTGGATGATGCGACGATTACCGGTAAGATCAACTGGTATTATCACAATGTGGAAGTCGTAGATTGGAAATAGGGGGGATAGCCGTGAAAATATTTCGCAATTTGAAGCTGCAGTACAAGATGCTTATACTGGCTATCATTCCGGTACTCGTCATGGGTATTGTAGCGATTCTCATTAGTAATACAGTCGTGAAAAATAAATTGCTGGACGATGCGAAGCAGAAACTGAAAGCGACATCGAATGCCGTGCTTGCGGCGTATGATCAGAATGCCGGAGATTATTTTGTAAATGCGACCGGGGATGTGTGGAAGGGTGCTTACAACGTATCGCTGTCTACACCTTTTATCGATGATATTGCTGCAAAAACCGGGATTGAGGTTACATTCTTTTACAACGATAAAAGACTTGTGACATCGTTAAAGGATGCGGACGGGAAGCGGATCCTTGGTTCTACGGCAGGCGATTTCCTTGTGGAAAATGTCCTGAAGGATGGCAATGAGGTGTTTACCAATCGTGTGCTGGTAGATGGTACTTTCTATTTTGGATATTATGTGCCAGTGCATCAGAATAACAGTGATGAGATCATCGGTATGGTTTTCGCCGGAATGCCGGTCAAGGAGATATATGCGAGCCTGAATCTGATTACCATGATTTTTACAGTAGCAATCGTTGTTATACTGGTAATCGCGGTCATCGGATGTCTGCTTGTTTCCAGAGGAATTGCAAAGAGTATCCAAAGCAGTATGGACGTGGTAAAACAGATTTCGGAAGGCAATCTAAATGTTGAGATCGAGCAGAGTATGTTGGATAGAAAAGATGAGGCGGGAGCCTTGTCATGTAATACGCAGACGCTTATCGACAACTTATCTGCGATGATTGGCAAGATCAGTAACAATACCATGACCTTGAATGCATCTTCTGAGGAGATGAATGCGGCTGCCGGACAGGCAGGCAATGCGGTTGGAAATATCAACGATGATCTGCACAATATGCTGACCGGAGCTGTTGAGCAGACCGGCAACGCACAGAATATCAAGAACAGCATTCACAATATGAATATCCATCTGGAAAAGACGCTCGGGGAAGTGGATCACCTTTCCGATGAGACAAAAGCGATGCTTGATGCCAGAAATGACGTGGATAAATCGTTGAACCAGCTCGATGCTTCCAACCAGGATGTTATGACCGAGGTTGAGAACATCCAGAAGCAGACGCAGCAGAATAATGAATCCGTGGAAAAAATCATTGCCGCAGTCAGTTACATCTCCGATATTGCGGATCAGACAAACCTTTTATCTCTGAATGCATCGATTGAAGCAGCCAGGGCGGGTGAAACCGGTAAAGGCTTTGCTGTAGTAGCAGAAGAGATTGGCAAGCTGGCAAACCAGAGTAATGACGCATCGACGGAAATATCCGAGCTGGTGAATCTGTTAAGCTATAATTCCAACCAGACAATGGATATTATGGATAGCGTACAGGATGCTATGAATGATCAGACGAAGAAGCTGGTTGAAACTGCCAATATATTCAAGCAGTTACAGGAACATGTATCCCATGTCGCAGATGGTGTGGATGTCATTCGTGATGCAACTGTACAGTTAGGCAAAGAAACCGATGAGATCGGAAAAGATATCAAAAACTTAAGCGATATTGCACAGAGAAATGAGGATACGGTTAAGGGAACGATTTCCTTTAGTGATGAGGTGCTTGGCACTGTAAACAGTGTGACCGAGATGTCGACGGAAGTCAGCTCATCCGCCAATGATATGGCTGGCGTGGTGTCACATTTCCGTATGTAAGAAGTAAGAATATAAATAGAAAAAGAATGCAGAAGCGTTGGTTCATCATTATATGAACCAACGTTTTTTCGTAATAAGCCGTTATGCAGAAATTAGAGAAAGCAATATATTCAAAGCGAGGAAAAGAATATGCCATCTACATATGTACATTACCGGATGGGACAGGAAGTAATCACTTGATTTTGTAGGATTTTCTAGATAGAAACAAATAATTTACACCTTATTTATACCTTTGGAAGATCGGATCGGAATAGTTAGAATAGTAAAGATGTGAAATAAGTCTTGCGTGTTTTTACTACAATATGTGGTGGACTTGAAAAACTATCAGAACAGCTTGCTCATGAGTATACATGTTTACTTGAGTAATTTTACTACTAACAGGTAGTAACCATTGCTAAATTTTACTCTGATTTATCATGTCCGTTATTTCAGAACATTCTATAAAATCACGGGGATCCTTTGTCTCAAAAGGGAGTTCCGGGACAAATTAATGAGAATGATAAAAGAGTTATTTGCTTAACACGGCAACTGGGGGAAAGAGGTAGGAATGTTGGAACTGTTGAATATAAGAAGATTGGGACAAAGGAAATAACAATAATTAAGTAGAAGGGACGGTTGAGCCATAATAGTGTGAAAAACGATCTAAACAGCCGGCTGAAGAGGGGTTGACACTCTTATATAAAAACTTTAAAATAAAAATGGATTATTGTTTTTAGAGGTGAAATGATGCGGATAGTAGATTTGTTTTCGGGAGCTGGAGGTTTAACTTTTGGCTTTTATTACAATTTAATAGATGGACGATTTGTCAAGAATGAAAATTGTAATATAGTTTTTGCAAACGAATATGATATAGCAGCAGCAGAGGCTTTTAGACACAATTTTCCAGATGTTAATATGATAAATAAAGATATCAAATTACTGTCAGAACAAGAAGTGTTGGATATGATTGGTGATGAGGAGATTGATTTGATTGTAGGTGGTCCCCCATGTCAATCATATAGTTATATAGGGAAAAGAGTCTATGATGATAAAGCAAAACTCTATAATGAATATTTTAGAATGTTGTCTATTATACGACCAAGAATGTTCCTTTTTGAAAATGTTAAAGGAATGTTGTCAATGAAAGATTCAGAAGGGAAACTTATCATCAAGGATATTGAAGAAAAGTTTGCTCATATTAATGCTGATTTGGGATATAATATTATTTATGATACATTGGATGCTGTAAATTATGGGGTTCCGCAACATAGAGAAAGAGTATTTATTATTGGTATTCGAAACGATTTAGAGTTGAATTGGAGTTTTGATGATTTGCCAAAAGACGAGTATCAATGGACGTTAAAAGATGCAATCTCTGATTTTCCTAGGATTCAATCAGGAGAGGAAATTGTTGAATATGGA
>JBNMIW010000216.1:0-3741 GCA_050873485.1 Lachnospiraceae bacterium
CCACCCGGATGCTGTCCGGTCGGTCTCTTCACCCCGACACATCCCTGTGCGATCCGTGCCATCTCACATCTTCGTTTTGTGACCTCGCGCTCCTGATAATATTTATATACCAGCTGTTCTGCCGTCTTCTGCGCGATCGTGCCGATCGTTCCTGCACGGAATGCGTGTCCCTTACCAAATAATTTCTCTGTATAGGCATGTGCACACGCCTGATATTCCCCTGAGAAATTCAGGTCGATATCCGGCTCTTTATCGCCATAGAAACCTAGGAATGTCTCAAATGGGATATCATGACCTTCCTTTTTCATCATTGTGCCGCATTTTGGACATGCCATATCCGGCATATCACAACCGGAACTTCCGGAATAACTCTTCACAAGATCCGAATCAAAATCCACATAATAGCAGTTCGGACAGATATAATGTGCCGCCAGAGGGTTTACTTCTGTAATACCAGCCATCGTTGCCACAAACGAAGATCCTACGGAGCCACGGGAACCAACCAGATATCCATGATCGTTCGAATCCCATACCAGTTTCTGTGCAATAATATACATAACGGCATATCCGTTACCGATAATAGATGTCAACTCTTTCTCCAAACGGCTTGTTACCTGTTCCGGCAGATCCGGTCCATAGATCTCATGTGCCTTATCATAACAGATCCGTCGCAAAGTATTGTCCGAATCCTCGATAACCGGCGGACATTTATCCGGGCTGACCGGATAGATCTTCTCAACCATATCCGCAATCTTATTGGTATTCCCGATAACAACCTCTCTTGCCTTGTCACTGCCCAAATACTGGAACTCACTAAGCATTTCATCCGTTGTACGGAAGAATAACGGCGGCTGGTCATCCGCATCCTTAAATCCCTTCGACGCCATGATAACAGCTCGATATATCGAATCATCCGGATCAAGGAAATGCACGTCACACGTTGCGACAACCGGTTTATTATACGTCTCGCCAAGTTTTACAATTCTGCGGTTCAACTCCTGAAGATCTTCATCCGTATTCACATTTGGATAACGGTCATCTGCTTTCATAAATGCATTATTTCCGATTGGCTGAATCTCCAGATAATCGTAAAATTTTACAATACGGTCAATCTCATCCTCTTCTGCACCGCTTACGATCGCCCGAAACAATTCACCCGCCTCACAGGCAGAACCTAAGATCAGACCTTCCCTATATTTCTGGATCAGACTCTTCGGCATCAGAGGTCTACGATGAAAGTAATTCACATGTGATGCAGAGATCAGACGGTTCAGATTGACACGTCCTATCTCATTTTTTGCCAATATAATTCCATGGTATGATTTACTTTTCCGAATATTCTCTTCCGAAGCTTCTCCCAAATTATTCAGTTCATCTACTGTATGGATTCCTCGTTCCTTCAACATCTGAAGAAACCGGACGAATATCTCTGCGGTCGCCTCGGCATCATCCACCGCTCTGTGGTGATTTTCCAACTTAATGCCCAAATGCTTACAGATACGATCCAACGTGAATTTACCAAGCTCCGGACACAACACATGTGCAATTGTCATGGTATCCGCTATCGTACTGTGAAAATCCATTCCCAGATCCATTGCATATTTCTTAATAAATCCGGTATCAAACTGTGCATTATGTGCTACAACGACACTATCCCCGATAAATTCCAGAAAACGCGGAAGGATCACTTCAATTGTCTCCGCATCCATTACCATTTCATCCGTAATTGACGTAAGCTTCGTAATATTGTAAGGAATCGGCACTTCCGGATTAACAAACTCCGAAAAATGATCCACGATCTCGCCATCGACTACCTTAACGGCTCCAATCTCTATGATTTTACAGAACTTCGTATTCAAACCGGTTGTCTCGATATCAAATACCACATAACTGTCATCTAACGACTGACCTTGCGGATGGATAACAAAATCCTTCATATCGTCCACAAAATAGCCCTCCACGCCATAAATGATCTTAAACGGATCATCTTTCTTGATACAATGATTTGCTACCGGGAATGCCTGTGCCACACCGTGATCTGTAATCGCTATTGCTTTATGTCCCCAGCCTTTTGCCCGGCTGATGATTGCACCGACATCTACTACACTATCATTATCGCTGTATACGGTATGCATATGCAGTTCTACACGTTTATCCATCGCATTATCCTGCCGCTTCACCGTAAAGTCCGGGATTGGCTTAATTCCGGTGATTGAATTCAACGTTACCTCCCGCACATATGTGTCATAGGCTGGAACACCTTTTACCAGATAGAATCCGCCTGTCTTAAAATCATCTTTTAACAGACTCCAGTCATCTTTTGTCACAAAGATCTTGCCCGCAATAGAATCCGTAAAATCCGTAATGGAAAATGTGATCAACAGCTTCTCATTACGCAGTTCCCGTTCTTCCATTTCGAAGATCTTACCTTTGACAACCGTGTCGCCGATTCCTTCTGCAATCTCTGAGATTGCAATCTGATCTCCCTCCACATTTCTTCCGTAGATAACATCCGGATCTGCCACTCTGGTTCGTCCATATGCAGATCTTCCCCAATTACCTTCTTTCGGAGTCTTCTTCTCAAATCCATTATTACCGGATGGCTTTTTCTCAACCGTCTGTGATTTCTTTGACTCTTCTTTAGTCTGTTCCGTATTGGCAGAAGCTTCTTTTGTCTCCTGTGCCGCTTCTTCTTCATTTTGCTGCACCTGTTCCATGATCTGATGGATCTCCTGCTTTAACCGATATTCATTCGCCTTCCGGTAGTCTTCTTTTTGCTGCTCTGTAAAATCAAATGTTACCTGAATTTCACAATCAAAACGATCCTTGAAGATCCGTTCCAGATATTGTTTGATCTCTTCTGATTTACTTTTTGCCAGAAAATTATCTTCCAATAACAGTGTGATTACATTATCCTCTGCATGCCACTCCGCACGGCTCACCATACGATAAAGAACGGAAGACTCTACTGATAATTCAAAGAGTATGCTTTCCCTGTAATAATTCTCTATCAGATTCTTGATCGTATATTGCTCAGATAACTGATAGTGTTCAAATAGTTTCACTCGCATACTTCCCTGAAAAACAAACTCGCTCAGCATGTCTTCCATTCCATATATATCCTTTTTCGGAATCAATATTTTACTTTCGATATGTACTTGTAAGGTCTTAGCAGATTTGACCATCACTGCTTTCGTCACATATACATTTTCAAACATCTGACGATAATCAGCCGAACAGTCAAATCCGGGAAATACCTCAAAAAATAATCTTCGTTCTGCTACTGTTCCCAATGTTTCAACTCATCCTCTAATACATTCAACAACTGATCTTCCGGTACTTTCTTAACGATCTCACCTTTCTTGATCAGTAATCCTTCACCATGTCCACCGGCAACTCCAAGATCCGCTTCCTTTGCTTCACCGGGACCATTTACAACACAGCCCATAACCGCAATCTTGATATTCAAATGCTCATAGTCTGCCGCAAGATTCTCCACCTGATTGGCAAGCCCGATCAGATCGATCGAAGTTCTTCCACACGTCGGGCAGGACACAACCTCAATTCCACCTGTCCGAAGTCCCAATGTCTTAAGGATCAATTTGGCAGATGTCACTTCATTGACCGGGTCACCCGTTAGTGATACACGGATCGTGTCTCCAATTCCCTGATACAGTATAATTCCAAGACCAACCGCGGATTTGATATTGCCCCGAAGCAAAGTACCCGCCTCTGTAATTC
>JBNMIW010000217.1:0-3735 GCA_050873485.1 Lachnospiraceae bacterium
ATCTTAAACAGATCCCCAATCGGTACTTTTCCCTGTTCCATAAATAAAAAGAATCCCACACAAACCAAAAAACCTGTCAACTGTACAAAACAGTTTGTAATCCATGGTCCTGTTTCTTTTGTTACTCCGGTATTAAATACGCCCTGAATACTCATCAGTGCTCCGGAAATACATGCAATCAAAAAGCCCCACATACTAATTGTTCCTCCATTCTTGATAAGAATACTATTAGTATATGAGACTTTCTTTCATTCTTATTCATATATCCATGCAAAAGATTTGCTCTTTTATTGCATTTTTTCTGTCATTGCATTCTGCAACCAGTCTAATTCTTCCTGTGCATCCTTACCATCCCAGATCGCATCAAATGCAATTCCACTCTCTACCAGATAATCACCTAATATCATAACCTTCGGAACCGGTTTAGAATTTAGGTACTGTGCATATAATACCTTCTGCATGTCATCGAACTGCTCTCCCTGATCTTTGACCGGCAGCTTTCCATTTCCGCTATACTGTTTATCCTGATATGCATAGCTTAGATACATGGCAAACATATTACCCGCTGCAAGATCTTTACCATAAGAATTCACAAATGCACCATATGTCGTCGACCAGGCTGTTGAAGATAACTCTGCGGTCAGACTCGGAACATAAGAAATCCGGTAATCCGTCTCTGAATCTTCTGTTTGTGTACTCTGCATCTCATAAAGAGTCGGTAAAATATCTGACTTGCATAGTCCTAATACCAGTGTTCCATCCTTAATACGGTTCATAACCGTATCATGGGATATGTTATTCTTATTCATCCACAAATATGCACTCAACGACTGAAAATACTGCATGGATGCTACGCACTGTTCATTATTTACCTGAAAGCTTGTCATATCATCACCATTGTCACCAAACAGATCTGCATATGATGCGAGGAACATGGAATTCACATAAGGATCAGCCACATCCCATCGAAATACTGCTTTGGTAGAACCGGTATCTTCATATTCATCCAAAAATGTTAAGATATCATCAATGGATGCCGGTGCATTCTCTAACAGTTTTGCATCATAAACAAGGCAATATGTATCAAAATATACCGGATAACCATACTGTTTATCTTTATATGTCATTGCTTTCTTTGCAGTATCCGGATAATTCTCCTTCCAGAACGTATCATCAAATACTGTATTCTGTTCCACCACACCTGCTGTCTTCGCATATTCTAACTGATCATTTCCCATCAGGTAAACCTCCGGTCCATTCTCCTTTTGATTTGCCTGATTCATATCCTCAAACAGACTAACTCCATCATAATAAACCAGCTTCACTTTTATTCCATACTCTTTTTCAAATGCTGCCGCCGCACTCTCTAAATAACCTTTATCACTATCACTGGTATACCAGCAGCTGATTGTATCTTCTGTAACCTGTTGTTGCAGCTCTTTCATTGCATTCTCATAAGTAACCGGTTGCGCTTTCTGTTGCACATTTTCTTCTTTTGCCTGTCCACATCCCATCAAAACACAAAGTAACACAGAAAGCACTAGCGCACATATTCTTTTTGTTCTGCCCATATATATACTCCTTATGCAAAACTTCTATAAATGCGTGACATACATCACTTAGAAAAGTGGCTCCTTTAAAATAGCAGTACCAATACCCTTTTCCGTAAAGAACTCCAGTAACAGGCAATGTTTTACACGTCCGTCTAACACATGGACTCTCGAAACACCATTCTCAATTGCATCAATACAATTCGTAAGCTTTGGCAACATACCTCCACCAACAACACCTTTTTCAATGAATGCTTTTGCTTCCTGCACATCCATCTCTGAAATCAATGTATTCCGATCGGTTGGATCAATGAATACACCTTCAATATCTGTAAGGAATACTAATTTCTCAGCAGAGATTGCTTTTGCAACTGCGCATGCTGCATCATCTGCATTAATATTGTAACTTTCAAATTCTTCTGAAGATCCAATTGGTGCAATAACCGGAATGAAATCATTTTCAATCAATGTATCTAATACTTTACTGTTGACTGATTTCACTTCACCTACATATCCAATATCCTTGCCGCCAGGCATTTTTTTCGTAACAGTCAAAAGTCCTGCATCCTTACCGCTGATACCAACTGCATTTAATCCCAATTTCTGCATCATCTGTACAAGACCTTTATTTACCTTGGATAATACCATCTCTGCAATCTCCATGGTCTCTGCGTCGGTTACTCTTAAACCGTTGATAAATTCCGGCTCTTTTCCGATCTTCTCAACCCATTTGCTGATCTCTTTTCCTCCACCATGCACAATGATCGGCTTCATACCAATCAATTTAAGAAGTGCAACATCTTTAATTACATTATACTTAAGCTCCTCGTCCAACATGGCACTTCCGCCATATTTTACAACTACTTTCTTTCCGTTAAATTTCTGTATGTATGGTAATGCCTCGATCAGAGTCTGTGCTTTTGCAATTACCTGTTCCATATTATTATTCTGATTGATCATTTTTTATTCCTTTCCTCTCTGATTCCTAACTGTTTGACATCCCGATCTGTTTATGGGAACATTGGTGCCTGCTCTAATCCCATCGTCTCTGGAAGACCAAAGATCAGGTTCATATTCTGAACCGCCTGACCGGCTGCTCCCTTTACGAGATTATCCAAAGCGCCCATCGCAATGATTCGCTTGGTTCTCTCATCAATCTTGAAGTTTACGTCCACATAATTACTGCCCTCTACCCATCGTGTTTCCGGCGGAACGTCTTTGTCCAACACACGGATAAAATGCTCTTTTGCATAATACTTATCATAAATGGCACGTACTTCTTCATATGTATAATCTTTTGTCATATTACCATATGCCGTGACCAGAATACCTCTGTTCATCGGAACCAGATGCGGTGTAAAATTCAAGACAATCTCCTGTCCACACGCATATCCTAACTGTTCCTCAATCTCCGGTGTATGCCGGTGGGTAGCTACTCCATATGCCTTCATATTCTCATTCACTTCACAGTACAGATTATTGATCTTCGCACCTCTTCCGGCTCCGGATGTTCCGGATTTGGCATCAATAATAATACTGTTTGGATCGATCACGCCCTCTTTTACTAACGGATATAATGAAAGAATCGAACATGTCGTATAGCATCCCGGATTGGCAACTAAACGTTTTCCTTTTATATCTTCGCGGTTGATCTCACACAGACCATACACTGCCTCTTCAATATACTGTGGCGATTTGTGTTCAATCCCATACCATTTCTCATATGTAGCAACATCCTTTATTCTGAAATCAGCACTCAGGTCAATAATCTTAACCTTAGATAAAATATCCTCATTCACCAAAGAAGCACACAAACCCTGCGGTGTTGCAGTAAAGATCACATCTGCCTTAGCCGCTAACTCATCCATATTATCATCTAAGCATGTGGCATCTACAATCTCGAACATATTACCAAACACCTGATAATACTTCTTATCGATATAACTTCTTGATCCATACCAGACAATCTCAACTTCCTTATGTCCTAATAACAATCGTACTAATTCCTGTCCTGCATAACCTGTAGAACCAATAATTCCTGCTCTTATCATATTGAATCCTTCCTGTTCCTTTCTTAATAAGAAATACAATTTCTTATTATAACACCCTTTTTTGCTAATGTATAGTGAGGAACTCTTTTTCTTTCCATGGAGAAAAACCCATCTGCAGTTGTTCTTCTCCCGCG
>JBNMIW010000218.1:0-3731 GCA_050873485.1 Lachnospiraceae bacterium
CGTGCAATCGGTACGACATTAGATGAAGGGTTTGCCGATGATATTTTGTCAGGCAAAGAAGAGACCCATTTTGTGAAGAGTGTTCAGATCGCGGGAGCGGATTATTGTGGTTTCTATATGCCATTGCGACAGGAGAATGGTGATATTGTTGGAATGATCTTTACCGGACGTGCAAAAGCGGATGTAGATGCCGAGATTGCAGGCAATGTAACCAAGATGGTGGCAAGTATGGTGACAATTCTGATTATTACATTAATTGTAATCCTGCTTGTGATTCGTCGTATCATTACTGCTTTGAAACATACGATCAGCCGGTTAGATGACGTGGCAGAAGGTAAGCTTGACTTCGAGATGCATGAGAAGATGTTGCAGCGTGCTGATGAAATAGGAGAGATGTCGCAGTCTATTCAGGGATTGATCAATGAATTTAAGGGTATTATTACAGATCTGTCAGATAGTTCAAAGGAACTTGAGAATTTCTCCAATGAATTCGGACAGTCTTTTGATACGATTACAGAGAACATATCGAACATTAACATTGCGGTTGATGAGATTGCAAATGGTGCAACTTCTCAGGCAGGTGAGACGGTAGAAGCGAATGATGAGATCACTCGTATGGGCGAGGCGATTGGACATGCAGTTGATGATATTGAGCAGTTGAATCATAATTCCGATAAGATGCGGAATTATTCGGAGTCTGCCGAGAATACTTTGCAGGAATTAGTATCCATTTCCGAGCAGACAAGTCAGGCAATTGATGAAGTTCGGACACAGACTAATCTGACCAATGAATCCGCAAAGGCAATTCAGGCGGCTACCGATATGATCACGAATATTTCGGCACAGACCAATATGTTATCCTTGAACGCAAGTATTGAGGCAGCGCGTGCAGGGGAGAACGGAAAAGGATTTGCGGTTGTTGCAGATGAGATCCGGAATCTTTCCGAGCAGTCCAAAAGTTCTGCAGATGAGATTATGGCAATTGTATCGGAACTGATCCGTAATTCGAATACAAGCGTAACAACAATGGATCAGGTTTCCGGAAGAGTACAGGAGCAGAATGAGAAGTTAGAGAATACAAGAGCTATGTTCCGGTCACTTAATCAGGAGATTGCTTCAGTATCGGATGGTGTCAATCGTATCCGGGAGATTATGGAGGTATTGGAAGGTCAGAAGAATACAGTGACGACCAGTGTAGAGCAATTGGCATCCATTGCGGAAGAGAATGCAGCTTCTACCGAAGAGACTTCTGCATCCATGACAGAGCTAAAGGATATTGTAAAGCAATGCCATGAACAGACACAGCGCTTGATTGAGATATCGGATGAATTGAATAAACATACGAATCATTTTCAGTTGTAGAGCGCAATTGCAGGGAGCGATTACGGGTACCATAAGAAGACAAGATGAAAGAATTTAGAACTGTTGTGTCAGGAGAAACTAAGATGTGAATCTTGACACACAGTTCTTTTTTTGCGAATGAAATCGGGTGAAAACTGTTTGGCTGACAGGTGGGAATAAGGTGGTTAGTCCGCCTTGTAAATACGGTGCATTTGACATATAATGTAGGCAGTAAGCTAAATAGAAAGGTTTTTGATATGGAACATAAGATAAAGAATATTGTATTTGATGTAGGTAATGTATTGATTGATTTTTGCTGGGAAAGGCATTGCCGTCACCTTGGTTATGGTGAAGATGTTATTCAGATGTTTGGCAGATATATGGTGTCTTCTGATTGTTGGGACAAGTTGGATGAAGGTGCAATGGAAGAGGAGGATGCTATCAATGAATTTATACGGCGGATGCCACAATACGAGAAGGAAATCCGCAGATTCTGGGATACAGCGGAAGGCTTTGTTGAAGAATATCCATATGCAGCACCGATGATGGACATGTTGCATCAAAAGGGATATCATGTATATTTGTTATCCAATTATCCGTTTCATATGTATGAGCTTCATTGGCCAACGTTTGCGTTTTTTCATAAAGTGGATGGATATGTTGTGTCAGCGGTGGAACGACTTAAAAAACCGGATCCCGCAATATATTATCGATTATGTGAACGATATAAACTAAAACCGGAAGAATGTTTGTTTATTGACGACCGGTTGGAAAATATAGAAGCGGCAAAGAAGGTGGGGATGGACGGAATATGTTTTCGTTCCATTGAACAGTTACAGACAGAGTCGGAGATTTTTTGCAAGGAATAATTGCAGATATGAGTGATCTGTAGTTTGCTTTTTAGGTGTTTATCATGTGATATTTAGGAAGACGAGGAGGAAAAATATGCCACCAATTACAAATGACTGGGCAGAACCATTACAGGAAGAATATAAGAAGGATTATTATCGGAAGTTATATTACAAGGTAAATGAGGAATATCATAGCGGATACACGATCTATCCACCGGCAGATGACATATTCAATGCATTTCATCTGACGCCATTGCATGAGGTGAAGTGTGTGATTATTGGACAGGATCCATATCATAATGTGAATCAGGCACATGGTTTGTGCTTTAGTGTGAAACCGGAGGTGGAGATTCCTCCATCGCTTGTCAATATTTATAAGGAATTGCAGGATGATCTGGGATGCTACATTCCGAATAATGGATATCTGGTAAAATGGGCGAAACAAGGAGTGTTGATGTTAAACAGTGTCCTGACTGTACGGGCACATCAGGCAAATTCTCATCAGGGAATCGGGTGGGAACAGTTTACGGATGCGGTAATGGATATTCTGAATCAGCAGGATCGTCCGATTGTATTTTTGTTGTGGGGAAGACCGGCACAGAATAAAGCAGCTCGGTTGAATAACCCGAATCACCTGATCTTGAAAGCTCCACATCCAAGTCCGCTTTCTGCATATCGGGGATTCTTTGGCTGCAAACATTTTAGTGAGGCGAATGCTTTTTTGGAAGAGCATGGATTAGAACCAATTGACTGGCAGATTGAGAACATCTGATAAGAAATGTGTGAAAGGTTATTGATATGGAAATATATATTGTAAGACATGGCGAAACGGTATGGAATGCAAAGAAGCTGTTGCAGGGAAGTACCGATATTGAATTAAATGAGAACGGAAGGGAACTGGCAGGCGAGACAGGAAGAAATTTAGAAGAGGTTGCATTTGATAAGATATACAGTTCGCCACTGATCCGGGCTTATGAGACGGCATGCCTGATCAGAGGGCACCGGAATATTCCAATCATACGGGATGAACGATTGCGGGAATTATGCTTTGGCATCAATGAAGGTAAGAATTTCTCTAAGCTGTTGGAAGATGAATCCGACCCGTTTCATTACTTTTTCAAACAACCGGAATTATATAGGGCACCCGAAAAGGGTGAGACGTTAGAACATATTTGTGAAAGGGCGGCTGACTTCTTACAAGAGGTTGTGGAACCTCAAAAGAATGAATTGGAACGTATTATGATCGTAGCACATGGAGCACTCAATAAAGCGTTGATGTGCCATATCAAGCAACATGATATTTCGCAGTATTGGTCGGGCGGATTGCAGACGAATTGTAATGTGATCATTGTATCGTTGGACGACGGGGGATACCATATCATAGATGAAACACGTGTATTCTATTAAGATTTTATTTACCCTTGCACAGCGTGAGTAAGAGGGACGTGCGAAACGGATAGAATACAAAAGCAGTTGTACGATGATAACTAAATATCATTGCAGGCACGTTTGCACTACTCATCGCTCGCAGCGGTACTA
>JBNMIW010000219.1:0-3716 GCA_050873485.1 Lachnospiraceae bacterium
ATTCCATCAATATTAGACGGCTGCGACCGCGGTCTTGCCGGTCACACTGCACCTGCAAACGGTCTTTTTCTCATAAAGGTAGACTATTGATTCTGCTGCCATGAACGAAGGAGCTGTTCTAATTCCTCCATACTCTCCACATGATTTACCTCATCTCTTAATTTGGAGGAATTCGGATATCCACCGGTATACCACGCAACATGTTTGCGCATCTCATGAATTCCGGTAAATTCCCCTTTGTACTGTACCATCATCCGTGCATGCCGCAACATCACTTCCACCATGTCCTGTAGCGTTGGACGTTCCGGAATATATCCTTTTTCAAAATATGTTTTCATCTGAGAAAATATAAACGGATTGCCCTTTGCTCCCCTTCCGATCATAAAGGCATCGCAGCCTGTCTCCTCTCTCATCTGAATGACATCCTGCGGCGTAGTCAGATCTCCATTACCGATAACGGGTATGGAAACCGCTTCTTTTACCTGCCGGATAATATCCCAATCGGCACGTCCTGCATAATATTCACTGCGAAGTCTTCCATGCACCGCAATCGCCGAAGCTCCATTTGCTTCTAATATTTTCGCCATTTCAACTGCGTTGACATGTTCCGGATCAAATCCCTTCCGGATCTTAACGGTAACCGGCACCTTTACGGCAGCCACCATTTTGCGGATAATCTCTCCCGCGAGTTCCGGATTCATCATCAACGCAGAACCTTCCTTGTTGTTCACGATCTTCGGAACCGGACAGCCCATATTTACATCAATAAAATCATATCCCCGTTCCTGTACACGGCCTGCAATCTCTGCCATAATGTCCGGATCAGAACCGAATAATTGCAATCCGATCGGATGCTCACAGTCCTCATACCGCATCAACGGTTCCGTGTTACGATTCTTATATAGGATTGCCTTTGCACTGACCATTTCCGTATACAGTACATCGCATCCCTGTTCTTTACACAACAAGCGAAACGGCAGGTCTGTTACGCCTGCCATTGGTGCTAATATTAACTTATTTGTCCAATCTAATTCCACTTATTCCAGTATCCTTTTCCTATTCTTATTGCTTATGATATAATATATTCAATCCCTTCAATGTGAGGTTTGGATCATAATATTCAATGCTGTCTGTCTCATCATATATGATCTTTCCAAGACCTCCGGTTGCCACAACCGTCATCTTTTCAAGACCAGCCTCCTGCTGAATCTTCCGAATAATGTATTCCGTCTGACCGATATGTCCATACACAAGACCAGACTGCATAGAAGATATCGTGTCTCTGCCCAATATGGTATCCGGACGTTTGATTTCAATCTTCGGCAACTTCGCAGCATCCTGCCAAAGCGCATGCGCCGCAATTCGGATTCCCGGTGATGTCACACCACCTACCAAAGAAGCATCTTCCAATACCAGATCATGTGTTGTTGCAGTTCCATAATCAATTACAAGAACCGGACCGCCATATATCTCATATGCCGCAACCGCATCCACAATACGATCCGCTCCTACCTCTTTCGGATTCGGTATTGCGATTTTAATTCCTGTCTTAATTCCAGGTCCCACCACGATCGGTGTTACATTAAAATACTTGATCAGACCATTTATTATATGATGGTTTACATCCGGAACAACCGACGCGATAATCGCAGCATCCACCTGTTCTCTGTGTAACCCTCTGCTATGTAATATATTATAAAAGAAAATACCATACTCATCGGATGTACGAGGCATCTTCGTTGTCATACGAAATGTTCCCTCAATCTCATCTCCGTCAAACAAACCGATCGTAATATTTGTATTTCCAATATCAATCGCCAATAACATATCTCTTTCCTACCTCACTTATTCTACTTCATCAATAGATTGCCCTAAGAAGAATATCTTATAATACATCTCCAGACTCTCCAATAATTCCTGTCTTGTGTTCCGTAACTGCTTTATCTTCAAGACACTGCCAATCTCATCATACAAAATGTCATTCTCATCCGACATTGTTACAAATTGCAGATTCGCATTGTCATCAAATTCCAATGTTAAAATTCCACCAACATCTTCGGTAAACAACACGCACATTACCTGAAGTTCGTCCTTGATTCCCTGTGGCAATCCCTCAAACTCCGGATTCAGATAATATTTCTCCTCATACTTTGAAGATGCACACAAAATGTTTCTTTCTTCATCCATCTGATCTTATTCTCCTCATACACAAAACTGACACGTTCTTTTATGTTTATCTGTTCATTTTATCGTATTCACAAAAGGATTGCAACCTCTTTCAAGATTTGCTAAGATATAATGTGATAAATTTAGAAATTGTAACAATACAGAAAAGAGGTCACATCAATTATGTTAAATCAGAATTTTATCAATATGTGCAGTCAGAAATCTGTTATACGAGAATTATTCTCCTATGGCAGCGAACGTGCAAAAGAGATTGGATACGACAACGTATTTGATTACAGTCTGGGTAACCCTTCTGTTCCTGCACCGGAATCCTTCACAAAAGAAATGATTCGTTTATTACAGGAAAGCGAACCGGTTAAGTTACATGGCTATTCACCAAGTCTTGGTATTGATTCTGTTAGAGAAGCCGTTGCAACTTCATTGAATGATCGTTTCGAGATGCATTATACAAAAGACGATGTGTTCATGGTCAGTGGTGCTGCCGGAGCAATCGCACATGCCGCAAGAGCAGTTACTGTTCCCGGTGATGAGATTATTACATTTGCTCCATTTTTCCCGGAATACAATCCATACATATCTGCAACCGGTGCAGTATTAAAAGTTGTTCCTGCTGATATCAGCACATTCCAGATTAATTTTGATGCATTTGTTGATATGTTAAATGATAAGGTAATGGCTGTATTGATCAATACACCAAATAACCCATCCGGAATCGTATATTCTACAGAAACCATTGATAAACTTGCAATGATCTTAAAAGAAAAAGAAGAAGAGTTTGGTCATCCAATCTATATTATTTCCGACGAACCATACCGTGAGATTGTATTTGAAGGTGTAGATTCCCCATTTATCGCAGCTCACTATGATAACACCATTACATGTTACTCATTTAGTAAGTCACTTTCCTTACCGGGTGAGCGAATCGGATATATTGCAGTGAACCCTGCATGCGAAGATTCTGCATTATTAGTCGATATGTTTGGTCAGATATCCAGAGGAATCGGTCACAATTGTCCACCAAGTATTATTCAGCTTGCTGTTTCTAAATGCTTGTATGAGACTTCCGATCTTTCTGTATACGAAACAAACAAGAATATCTTATATACGGAATTGACAAAAATGGGATTTGAGATCGTAGAACCGGGCGGAACATTCTATATGTTCCCGAAATCTTTAGAACCTGATGCAGTTGCATTCTCCAACAAGGCAAAAGAACTTGACTTATTGTTGGTACCAAGTAACTCTTTCGGCGTAGAAGGACACTTCCGAATCAGCTACTGTATCCCTACCGAAAAGGTGGAGCGTTCTATTCCGGTATTCCAGAAATTAGCCGACCTCTACCTATAAATATATTTCCCTTGCACAGCGTAAGTTCTTTCAGAGATAACGTAGATGGCACATGCCCGGTAACGTAAATAAAGCCATGTATGGTTGTCTTATATGGTTAAACAGGCTGGTCTGTCTACGCCGGTGCTTGGTGAGGTTCTTACGAACCTAGCACCGCTGCGTAGGCAGTATAAGTGCAAACG
>JBNMIW010000220.1:0-3701 GCA_050873485.1 Lachnospiraceae bacterium
CTCTTGCATCCTCATCACGGAAACATGGTGCGATCTGGAAATATTTATCAATACCAGATACCATCAATAATTGTTTATACTGCTGTGGTGCCTGTGGCAATGCATAGAACTTGCCCTTAAATTTACGGGAAGGAACAATATAATCTCTGGCTCCTTCCGGAGAGGATGCACAAAGAATTGGTGTCTGCATCTCCAAAAATCCCATATCTGTCATCTTCTGTCTTAAGAAGCTGATTACCTTAGAACGGAAGATCATGTTGTCTTTTACCTTCGTATTACGCATATCTAAGTAACGATATTTCAGACGGACATCCTCTCTTGTCTCCTTAGATGTCATAATCTCAAATGGCAACTGACGATATACTTTACCAAGCATCTCTACCTTCTGTGCCTCTAATTCTACAGTACCTGTCGGAATCTTTGGATTGTATGTCTCTTCATCACGATGTTCCATCACACCTTCAATTGAAATACAGTCTTCCTTGTTCAAACCATCCAATAAAGAAGTGTCTCTCATAACAACCTGTAGCACACCATACATATCTCTCAAATCGATAAATGATACACCACCATGGTCACGAATGTTCTCAATCCATCCCGCTACTCGTAAAGTTGTTCCTACATCCCCTTCACCAATCTGGTCAAGAGTCCGGTTACGATAAATGTTATCTGTGTTCATCTCTTACTCCTTTTCTCTCATATATTATGTAAAAAATAATTATCTTATCCAAATTTCTTAGCAGGTCACATGCCTCCAAAAAAATTGACATCACACACCGATACTTTTATCAAAATGGTATGTCAAAAATACGTTCAAAGAAAAAAACTGCCCGTCCTGAACGTATTGTCGTTCAGGACGAACAGTGCTGTGTCCGCGGTACCACCTGAATTACTGCGATGCAGTCTCTTATCGGTCTCTACAAAAACCTTGTTGTCTCACGCGCAACTTACGTCGCACCTACTGATATCTTATGATATGTTCGGATTGCGGCTGTTAAAGTGTTATTCATATCCATTCACTTTGCGAAGTTCTCACTGTCCTTCACTCACTGGGAACGATAATGGATACTACTTCTCTTCGTCATCGCCATTTTCGGATTGTCTCACAATCTTCGTTATTATAACGCACGGTCTGGGGCTTGTCAACATTTTCCTTATACAGATAATCTGCTAATTGCCCCATTCAAAAGGAATATTCCACTGCTTATATCGAAAATTTCTACTCATACACTTCCGGTATGAACCTCTTTGCAATCCTGCCCTTACCTTTTCGTTTCACATAGAAATATCCAATCACCGAAAATACAACCGCTCCAATAAAGTTGACAAACAGATCTTCCATCGTGTCATACAATCCAAGATCTAAATAGCCATCCACCGGCAATGTTATCTCACCATCATCGGTTATCACTTTTACACCTTTGATATCCTTAATCACAACCGGATGATTCAATCCTTCCGGATCTAAAGTCACAGAAGATATTGTATGCACCACCGTATCTTTTTGCATGTCTTTAAGCAGGAACCGATCCATCGAACATTCAAAGAACTCCCATAACACGCCAATCGTCATAGAAAAACAAAATGCCACAATCGCCAGATAAACCGGTGACAATTTGAATGTAAATTTCTCATGCCGATTCAATAATTCTACCAGACAAAATCCAACCGCCGCTGCCAAAAATCCATTCATGGTATGTAAAATTGTGTCCCACATTGGAACTTTCATATACATGGAATGAATCTCTCCTAAGATCTCTGCCGAATATATGAACAGCAGAACAATCACTTCCATTGTATCCGGCAGCCGGATACGAAGTTTGTTCTCAAGAAATGTCGGCATTGTAAATAAAATAAGCGTCAATACACATAAAAATACATTTTCATAATTATGGTTAAAGCACTGTGCGATCAACACCAGAATAACCGATAATCGGAGCAGCAAATATACAGCAAATACTCCCTTTCTCTCCCGAATCTCTTTTTTTGCCCGCCTGAAAAACAGTGCCATTTCCAGTCTTCTTCTTTTTGCGTCTTTTTTCATTCTATTCTTCTTTCCTCAATTTATTACTATTTACGATAACAATCCAACCAGAATATGATCCACATCTAAGATCGGATGTGCCGATAACACTAACTGCAAGGACTCAAAATTATTATACGAATGTTCTACTTCCTTCGAATATGCATGTGCTACCTTCACCTGATCCTCATATAGAAATTCCTTTTGCTGTTTTAACCAAACCGCAATGTCTAACTCCCGAATTACCAGATAAGACACCACCGCAAACTTGACTTTCGTAAAAACATCATGATCATAGGATGCACCCAAAAAGTAATTGAATATATAATACACTAATATGTGTTCGTATTCATATTCTTTATCCTGATAATAGTCTAAGAATTGCTGATAGGATAAAGCATAATTCTGCAAGAAACTGCTGTTTTCTTCCTCTTCTTCCTCGGACGTTTCCAACAGACCAGCCGACAACAAGATACCAGCCAGTTCTTCTTCTCCGTGCATTGTCTTCATTCCATCATTTAACAGTTCTGTCCATTCTTCCTTGATCGTTTCCAATCCCTCAAACATATTGAGAATCTGTCGCATCCACTCTTCTTTTTCTGCAACCCGTTTCTCATGTTTCGCATAATATTTGTCTAACAGTTCCTTTTTTTCCGGTTTACGATAATTCTCCATCTTCTGACGAATCTTATCATATTCATTCTGATCGATAAAATCCTGAATCTCATACGCAAATACTAAGGCTGTTGCCGCCCGTTTTGCAATCGGTTCTTCTCTGTTTTGCAATATATCAAACAACAATTGTCTTGCATCAAACAGTATATCAAATAATGGTTTATCTAATTTATTCACCGTTGGTCTCTTCCAAAATGCGAGACTTCTTACCGGCTCAATATGCTTTAAGCCATATTCCTCATCGGTTCCCTCTTTACAGACAAATGTCATCTTATCCTTCTTTGCCAGCATGATACGGCTTGCCTCCGGACACGACATTGTCAGGCTGACTTCCTTCAGATCATCAAATTCTTCAACATGTCTTGGAAAATTCGTACACGTCTCACAGAGACAATTTTCTCCCATCTCAATGTAGATATCGCACAAATTGTCATCATTTAAGAACGGACATCTTGTTCCATTCAGAATAAACTGCTTATCCTTCACTCTGGTATTATCCTTCAGGCGTTTACCAAATGCTCCACCCTGTTTCATATATTGTTTCAAAGAGGCGTCATCAAGATCAATCTCCCAGTTCTCACAACAGGAGTCCTCGCAGATTCCTCCGATACAATGAAATTCCTGATAATAGGAAACTGTTCTATAATTCATTTTCATTCCTTCTTACAATTCATATTTCTTAACGAAATGCGTTCCGACTGCATCTCCTTCCAGAATCCGGTAAATATTCTCCGGGTCCTGTCCATGTGCAATATACATGTCCATTCCATGCGTAACTGCATACTCAGCCGCTTCTAACTTCGTAACCATTCCACCGGTTCCGCGATTTGAACCAGATCCACTTCCAAGACTCTTAATATCATCATTGATATCCTCCACTTTATGGATCAATCTTGCCTCCGGATTCTCATGTGGATTGCTGTCATATAAGCCTTCTATATCCGATAAAATAATCAAGGTATCCGCTTCACACAGATTTGCAACAATCGCAGATAGCATATCA
>JBNMIW010000221.1:0-3693 GCA_050873485.1 Lachnospiraceae bacterium
AGAATTCCGGCAAATTCGTACCGGTAGAATTCCAATCCAAATAAAACACCGAGACCGACATCGTCGATACCACCTTCCATTGCACGATCCATTGCTTCGGTATGGTAATTGTAATCGTGCTTTGGACCGGTTGGATGAAGCTTTTCATAACTTTCTTTATGATAGGTTTCCTGAAATAAGATATAAGTACCGATACCGGCATCTTTTAATTTGCGATAATTTTCTACTGTTGTTGCGGCGATATTTACATTGACACGCCGGATATCACCGTTTTTGTGGTGTACGGAATAGATAGTCTGGATACAGTCTAATATATATTCAATCGGGTTATTGACCGGATCTTCGCCGGCTTCAATGGCGAGACGTTTATGTCCCATATCCTGTAAAGCGATTACTTCGCGCCGTACATCTTCCTGTGTTAATTTCTTTCGTGGAATATGTTTGTTGACTGCGTGATAAGGACAGTACACGCAACCGTTGACGCAGTAATTTGATAGATATAACGGTGCGAATAATACAATTCGGTTACCGTAAAAATCCTTCTTGATCTGTTCGGCTAAATGAAAGATCTCCTGATTCAAGTCATCATCTTCACACATCAACAGCACACTTGCTTCCCGGTGGGAAAGTCCTTTGCGTTTCTTTGCTTTTTCCAAAATTTCCTGAATCAGTGCCCGGTCATTTTTGTGTGCATCACTATAAGCTAATGTATCCAGGATTTCATCATGGTTAATGAATTCTTCTGCATGTAGTGAATTAGGATTGTACATATATTCTTCCTCTTTTCGTTATATTAATGGTAGTCACCGCGATCTGTAACAATGGAGAAGCCGATGCTGTTCATCCGTGAAGACATACAGCTGATGCATTGTGCAGATTCATCTCCGGTGCATATTTTGTTATCGTAGAGACTATATTGCTTTCTTACGCGTACAGGTGACAGATTCGGCATTACAACATTGGCACCTGCAAGAATTCCCTGCTCGCGCCCATTTGGCGAGATCGTGCCGAGTGCTGTCGTTGCAGGCAGTAATACATTTGGGTGCATCAGACGGATGATGCTTAATAGCAGCAGTGTATCCTCTAATGTACCCGATGGATATTCGGCAAATGGAGTATCGCTATGTGGAATAAATGGTCCGATTCCAACCATATGAGGGTGGAAAGACTGAATGTATAACAAGTCGTTTGCAAGGTCATCCGGTGTCTGGAAAGGAGATCCGACCATGAATCCGCAGCCGACCTGATAGCCGATGGATTGTAACTGGTCAAGACATGCCATGCGATGTTCATAAGACATGGAATTCGGATGCAACTTTGCATAGTGTGCGGGATTCGCCGTTTCATGGCGCAGTAAATAGCGGTCCGCACCGGCATCAAACAAGCGCTTATAGCTTGTATAACTGCGTTCACCAAGAGATAGGGTGATCGCACAGTCCGGATAGAGCGAATGGATGGTTGACACGATATCTTCCATGCGGTCATCCGTATAATAGGAATCTTCGCCACCCTGTAAGACAAAAGTACGGAATCCGAGATCGTAACCGTCAGCACAGCATAGAAGAATATCTTCTTTTGTCAGACGATATCGGTCAACGTTGTGATTGGCGCAACGAATTCCACAGTAGAGACAATTGTTCTTGCAATAGTTCGTAAATTCAATCAATCCGCGAATATAAATGCGGTTTCCAAAATATTTTCTGCGCTGTTTATCTGCCTTGGCAGCCAATATCTGGCGCAGTTCCCGGCAATTTCCATTTAACAAAGCCACAAAATCCCCATGGTCTAGGATCTTGTGGCTTACTAATTTATCTAGGCTGGTTGTTAAAGTTGTGTTCATTTTCTTCTATTACCTTTTCAATGCGGGATTTTACCATGTCGGCAATCTCTGTTGTCTTCATTCCCTTGTATTCTTCATATGGAATAGGAGGGAGAAAATGAAGCTGTACATCTACATGGCGTGTAGAGTTTGTGTCAAAAGGCAGATAACTGTCAATGATGGCAATCGGTACAATCGGGCATTTTGCCTTAGTGGCAGCTTTGAAACTTCCGCTCTTGAATTCTCCGAGCCGGTTTCCGTTGCGGGAACGGGTTCCCTCCGGAAAGATCAGAAAATTACGTCCGGCTTTGACCTGGTTTGCCATCTCGTTGATGACCTGTAATCCCTGCTTAATGTCGTTGCGATCCATAAATAAACCGCCTAATGTCTGCACCAGTTTACGCAACAGGAAAATGTCATATGTCTCTTTTTTGATCACGACACCAAATGGTGCAGGATCAAGATAAACAAGTCCCATTACATCAAACAGTCCCTGGTGATTCGGGTACATAATATAACCGGATTCCTTCGGAAGGTTCTCAAGTCCGTAACCATGCACATTTACATTACCGCACTTACAGCCCCGTAATCCGATTAGGCGAATTAATTTATATTTTTTTTCTTCACTGACTTTATCGGCGGTTGCATAGTACATCAATTTGATCAGTAAGTATGGTAATAGTAAAATGTTGCGGAGCAACATCATGGTAAGGCGCTTCGCCATGGAACAATCCTCCTGTTATGAACGGCAGCCCTGCAATCCGGGTGGATTACAGTTCTACATTCCAATAATTGTCAAGTGTTGCAAAATAATCTTCCGGAGTTTCTGCACGACGGATCATGGTAGAATCACCGTTTTCACGAAGTAAGATCTCAGCGGATTTGAGTTTGCCGTTGTAGTTATAGCCCATTGCAAAACCGTGTGCTCCGGTATCGTGGATCACTAAAATGTCACCCATGTCGATCTTAGGAAGTTTACGGTCAATCGCAAATTTATCGTTGTTCTCACATAATGATCCGGTTACATCATAGACATGATCGGCAGGCTCATTTTCTTTTCCCATTACCGTGATATGATGATATGCACCATACATGGCCGGGCGCATTAAGTTGACTGCACATGCGTCGACACCGATGTATTCTTTGTGTGTATGTTTCTCATGGATTGCTTTTGTTACTAAATGTCCGTATGGAGCTAACATAAAACGACCAAGTTCTGTATAGATCGCAACATCATCCATTCCTGCCGGAACAAGAACTTCTTCATATGCTTTGCGGACACCTTCACCGATTGCAAGGATATCATTTGGCTCCTTGTCCGGTGTATAAGGAATACCAACACCACCGGAAAGATTGATGAAGGTGATGTGTACGCCGGTTTCCTCCTTTAATTCGACAGCGGTCTTAAATAAGATCTTTGCGAGTGTCGGATAGTAATCATTTGTAACGGTGTTGCTTGCTAAGAAAGCGTGCATTCCGAATTCTTCTGCGCCAAGTTCTTTCAGTTTCTTGTATACCTCGGTCATCTGTGGACGTGTCATACCGTATTTGGCATCACCGGGATTATCCATGATCGTATTTGCAATTGCAAATTTTCCGCCCGGATTAAAACGGCAGGAAATACGTTTTGGAATGTAACCGATGCTGTCTTTTAAGAAATCAATATGTGTAATATCGTCAAGGTTGATCGTTGCACCTAATTTGGCAGCAAGTCTGAATTCTTCAGCCGGTGTATCGTTGGAAGAAAACATAATGTCTTTTCCGTCAAATCCACATTTGTCAGACATCAAAAGTTCTGTGTAGGAAGAACAGTCGGTTCCGCATCCTTCTTCTTTCAGAATTCGTAAGATAGTTGGATTAGGAGTTGCTTTTAC
>JBNMIW010000222.1:0-3686 GCA_050873485.1 Lachnospiraceae bacterium
CCATAAAGATAAGCATACATGGCTTATTCATCCTCTCTTGCATGTGCCCTCACACGTCCGTCTTATTTACGCTGTGCAAGGGAGAGTATATGTTTTATAGGCGGAATTTTACCTGAATTGGTTCTTTCAGGTGTTGTCCTCCGCGGGACTTCACTCTTGTTGTTATGTTCAGATAGTAATCAGTATCTTTGGCATAAGCCTCTAATGGTTCTACTTCAATCTCCATATCGGCATCATTATAATTAAATTTGGTTGCCATTTTCATACCGGTTTCACTTTCTACATATAAGTTGTCAGAAGTGATCGTGGAAGGATCTAAGGCGGTCGTAAAACGGCATTTCCATACGAATTTGCCTGTCTTAAAACTTAGATTCTGTTTTACACGGCTCTCATATCCTTTTGGTACATCTTCTATTTCTATATAATCTCGTGCCATTCTATATACCTCCTGCCAATTTGGTCTGCTACAATGTCAAATGTTGGCATGTACGATATGCCCATATAATAAGATATTGTAACATAGAAGTCCTACTAAATCTATTCGTATTTGCAAATCCGAATGGAAAATGAGTTACATTTCGTATCCAACTAAGAAAGCTTTCTGGTTAATCTCAATTGTCTTAGGCGGAACGGTCTTGGCAATAACCTCTAACCAGTCCTCCTTTGAGAAATCCATATGCTGTGCAGCAACACCTAATACAATGTTGTTAAATACTCTGGAATTACCTAATTTCAAAGCTTCGGCGGCAGCATCAACAGAATATACTTTGTAGGTCTTAGACAGATTCTCAATGATATTCTCCGGGTACTGGGCAGCACCGGTTACCACTGTGATCGGGTCAATTCTCTGGTCATTGATTACCAATGCACCGCCCGGTTTTAAGAAGTGTGCATAACGCAGAGCCTCTAAACGCTCAAATGCGATCAAAACGTCAGCCTGACCCTCTTCTACGATAGGTTCGGCAACTTTTTCACCGTAACGTACAAATGTAACAACGGAACCACCACGTTGAGCCATTCCGTGAACTTCTGATAATTTTACATCATATCCGGCAGTTAAAATGATTCCGCCAAGAATACGGCTTGTAAGAAGCGTACCCTGACCACCAACGCCGACGATCATAATATTCTTTGTTTCAGCCATTATTTTGCCACCTCCTCAATTGCATCAAACGGACAGAGATTCTTACATAATCCACAGCCGTTACACATTGTTGCATCGATAGAAATGGTTCCGTCTTCGTTCTTTGTAAGGGCAGGACAACCAGGCTTTAAGCACATGCCGCACTTCTTACATTTCTCAGGAACAGGAACGCATTTGTTCGGGAAGTGAACTTCCTTCAGCAATGCACATGGAGACTTAGTAATGATAACAGATACTGCATCTCTGGCAACTTCTTCTTTGATGACTTTCTCTAATTCTTTGATGTCGAATGCATTTACTTCTGTTACATGCTCGATTCCCATAGATTTACAAAGGTGATAAATATTGATTGCAGGAACAACCTTGCCCTGTAATGTTTTACCGGTTGCAGCATGATCCTGATGACCGGTCATACCGGTGGTAGAGTTATCTAAGATGATAACCGTTCCGGTTCCCTGATTGTATACCATATTCATTAAAGAATTCACACCGGTATGCATAAATGTGGAATCACCGATAACAGCAACCCAGTTCTTGATATATTCTTTGCCTTTTGCCATTTCCATACCATGTAAAGAAGAAATGGAAGCACCCATACAGATTGTAGTATCAACAACACTCAACGGAGCAACGGCACCTAATGTGTAACATCCGATATCTCCGGCTGCATGAATCTTTAATTTGTTAAGAACCGTATAAACACTTCTGTGCGGACATCCCGGGCAGAGAAGTGGTGGTCTTGCAGGAACTTCGGCTGGTGTGTTGATTGAAAGGTTCTCTTTTAATACAACCTTGCGGATCATGTTGGCACTGTATTCACCCTGTACAGTAAATGCTTCTTTACCAATACAGTCAATGCCCCAGGCACGAACCTGTTCTTCAATTACTGGTTCTAACTCTTCGAAAATATATAATGTATCTACCTTAGCGGCAAACTCTTCGATCAATTTCTTTGGAAGTGGGTGTACCATACCCAGTTTCAGTACGGAAGCATTTGGACATGCCTCTTTTACATAGGTGTAAGGAATTCCACTTGTGATAAATCCAATCTTTGTATCATTCATTTCGACACGGTTCAAAGGTACATCTTTGGAGAAGCCGTCTTTGGCAACAACTAAGGTGTTGGCAGCCTCTGCCATGTCTTTCAAACGCTGTTCTACGAATACATGGCGTTTGATTGCATTACCGGGCATCATAACATTCTTGGCAATGTTTCTTTCATATGGCTTGTCTTCTGGTACCACACGGTCTTCCAAGGCTACAACGCCCTGTGAGTGTGCTAATCTTGTTGTGGTACGAAGTACCATTGGAGTATCAAACTGCTCACTTAAGTCAAATGCAAGCTTCATGAAATCTTTGGCTTCCTGTGAATCAGATGGCTCTAATACAGGAACCTGAGCGGCACGACAGATCTGACGGGTATCCTGTTCGTTCTGTGAACTGTACATTCCCGGATCGTCTGCAACAACAGCGACTAAACCGCCGTTTGCTCCGATATAAGCTGCGGTATACATTGGATCAGCAGCAACGTTAAAACCTACATGTTTCATAGAAGCCATTGCACGAACTCCACTGATGGAAGCACCGACTGCAACTTCCATGGCAACTTTCTCATTTGGAGCCCATTCACAATATACTTCTGGGTATTTTACTAAATTCTCACTAATCTCGGTACTTGGTGTTCCTGGGTAAGCGGATGATACCTTGACACCTGCTTCGTATGCACCACGGGCGATTGCCTCGTTACCGAGCATAACTTTTTTCTCTGACATGAGAGTCCTCCTTTTGTAACATCAATTAGAATCTATTATAGCCGAAATGAGAGAATTTGTCATTAAAAAACTTTATATTCCCTTGCACATTGAGGGACGGACGCACGAAGCATTAAGTTATGAACCGATTGTTTTGGATATAACATTATCATCGCAGGCACGCTCTCGCTACTCATCACTCGCAACGGTACTAGGCTCGAAAATACCTCGCCAAGTACCGGCGGTTCTGAAGTACCTGCTTATGATAGATGTTATATCCCTGCAACCGGTATTTACGTTATCGTGTTTCGTGCTGTTCCTATCAGACTCTACTACGTTGTGCTTATCGCCACACCCGAGCCTCTCTGATATTGGCTCAAATAATCTACTATATTGTTAAGATGAAACGACTTGTTTTTGATGAAATCTTCCCGAAATCCTTTGAGATATAGTTAAAATAATCTATAAGCAGATAGTACTAGTAAGGCAATTACATAATGTATGTTCCGTCTGTGACAATGTCATATACGGTTGGGTGTGGCAATAAGCACAGCGTAAGTTTTTCGGAGACAACGTAAATGGCACATGCCCGAAAATGTAAATAAAGCCATGTATGGTTGTCTTATATGGTTAAGCAGGCTGGTCTGTCTACGCCGGTGCTTAGTGAGGTTCTTTCGAACTTAGCACCGTTGCGTAGGCAGTATAAGTGCAATGCCTGAGACCTTAGCTTGCTTTGCAAGCTTAGTTCGAAGGTATGCCCTGTGCTCGTGCCTGCGTACCATAAAGATAAG
>JBNMIW010000223.1:0-3679 GCA_050873485.1 Lachnospiraceae bacterium
ATACCATATTCTGCTGTCTTATGCATATCATATGTCCGAATCTGTATCTCGAAAGGCTGTCCGCTCTTGCTGATCAACGTTGTATGCAGAGACTGATACATATTTGACTTTGGCATGGCAATATAATCTTTGAAACGTCCCGGAATTGGTTTGTATTTCTCATGGATAATACCAAGTGCCGCATAACAATCTCTGACACTGTCTACAATGATCCGCACAGCAAAGATATCATAGATCTGATCTAACGTCTTATGCTGATTGACCATCTTTTTGTATATACTGAAGAAATGTTTCACACGACCGTTGATCTCTGCCTTAATGCCGGCTTCATCAATACATTCCTTCACATCATGTACGATCGTCTCAATAAACTTCTCCCGTTCCTCTAATCGTTCATCAATCTCTGTCTTTAACTCTTTGAACTTCTCAGGCTCTAAGTACTGCAAAGACAGATCATCTAATTCTACTTTGATCTTGCTGATACCAAGACGGTGTGCGATCGGAGAGTAGATGTCCATTGTCTCTCTTGCTTTCTCGATCTGTTTCTCCGGAGACTGATACTGTAACGTCCGCAGATTGTGCAGACGATCCGCTAACTTGATCAAAATAACACGGATATCCTTTGCCATTGCAAGGAACATCTTCCGCAGATTCTCAGCCTGAAGTTCAATCTTATCCTGCGAGAAATTCAACTGTGTTAATTTGGTAACTCCATCTACTAACAATGCTATCTCCGGAGAGAATTCTTCCGAAATCTCCTCCGTCGTCATAACCGTATCTTCGATCACATCATGCAAGATTCCCGCAGCAATTGTCTCTTTATCAAGCTCTAATTCTGCTAAAATAATGGCAACACAAAGGGGATGCATGATATATGGCTCACCCGACTTACGGAATTGTCCCTCATGGGCTTTGCTGGCAACCTGATATGCCTTCTCAATCATGGTGATATCTGTATTCGGATGATATTCCTGTACTTTCTCAATTAAAGTCTTATACAATTCCTCCGGTGGTGTAAAATCCTTTGGTGTACTAAGCTCTTTGTCCGTATTTACTAATCCTGCCATATATCCACCTTCTTTTCTTTTGATCTCAATTTCCTCGATAAAATATAGTATAGCCTATATTTTCTAAGATGTAACGGAAAAATTGACGTCCAATCTTAATTTTGTAAAAAATGCAATAAAACCATCTCTGATTTTGCACGTTCTTTGTGTTATTTGAAACGAACCAAAAAGTATGCCATTATAATACTTCACGCACGGTAGCCATTGCATAGCGTTTTACCTGCATTTGCAAGGTGCGGTTTCCGTTGAATTCATTAATCGTTGGATAGTATATAATGTTAAGGATTACATTATTGAGCCATCCATGTAACATCTTATCATATTCTTCCTGTCCAAACCAACTGACAATATTTTCTTCAAATTCCTGTGCCCGGAAATAGATTCCTTCCGAGATTGCTCCCTCTTTGTCCTCTAACGTCAATTTTACAACATTACGATCTTTTCCCATGATCTTCGCAGATAACACGCTGAGATCTTTCTGTGCAAATATCGGTTTTTCATTTCCTTTTCCAAATGGTGCCAGCCCATCTAACTGCTCGATCAACGTCTCCGTTACATAAGACATTGGCATTGGAACATCTATATGTATAGTTGGAACAAAATCTTCCTCTGTAAGTGTACAATTATCATTAATTGCCTTGACAAAATCATCAAATCGGTCTGCCTGAAGCGAAAATCCTGCCGCCATTGCGTGTCCACCGAATTTTAATAACAGATCACTACATTGTTGCAACGCCTCAAACATATGGTAACCCTCGATTGAACGCCCGGAACCCTTCAATACCCCCGGCACATCACTGTCCACCACAACCAATACCGGATGATGATAACTCTCTCTGATTCTACCCGCAATAATACCTGCCAGGCTTTCATGACAGTGTTCCAAATATATGACCATGACTTTCATTGGATCCATTTGCTCAATATACTGTTCCGCCTGCTCCGTCCCTTCCATTGTCATATTCTTGCGTTCCTCATTCATGTCTTTGAGGTCTGTCGCCTTCGCAATGGCCATCTCCGTATCTGTCTCCGTCAGAAGTTCCATTGCCGCCACTGCACTTTCCAAACGCCCACATGCATTAATGCAAGGCCCTAACTTGAATCCGACATGATATTCATTCACCGTCACATCTGATAATTCATTCACCCGCAACAGTGCCCGCATCCCCAGATTCTCAGAATGGTTCAGCTTCTCCAATCCTTTCACTGCAAAGATTCGGTTCTCATCTGTCAACGATACAATATCACAAATTGTTGCAACTGCTACAAACTCAAGAAACTGCTGCATTTCCTCTTCCGGCACTTCTCTCTTTATAAAAAGAGCCTCTATTAATTTGTAAGCAACTCCCGCGCCGCACAGATCATCAAACGGATACTGACACGTTTCCTTTTTCGGATTCAGGATTGCATCCGCCGGAGGAAGAATATAATGCTTATTCTCACCCTCCATTAAAAAAGGCACCTGGTGGTGATCTGTCACTACAACTGTCATTCCCAGCTCTTTTGCTCTCGTAAGGGCTTCATTTGCCGCAATACCATTATCACAGGTTACAATCGTGTGGATGCCATCCTCTGCTGCCTTTTCAATAATCTCCTGATTAATGCCATAGCCATCCTTCACCCGATGCGGAATCACATAATCTACATCCGCACCAACTCTCTTAAATCCTGCATACAGGATATAATTAGACATTACTCCATCTACATCGTAGTCCGATACAATTCGAATGCGATGTCCTTCTTCAATATCATGGATAATGATCCTGACTGCCTGATTCATGTCCTCCATCATAAATGGGTCATATAAATTCTCTGTCTCCGGATGCAAAAATCCTTCAAATTGAGCCTCCGGAATGTCTCGATTGATCATGATTCTGGCTACAACCGGGTCTATATGAAATTGTTCTGAAAGAGCATTAAAATCTGCTCTTTTCATTCGTATAAGCCAATTCTGTTCTGCCATATATTAATCTCCTAATGAAACATGATAGGGACATGGTTACCTGCCATGTCCCTATTTGTTTCGAGTCTATTATGCTTTCTTTGCTTGCTTCTTGCTGATTTTTTTAGAAGTTGTATTCTTTTCGTTCTTGCCAAATCTAGTCTTAAACATGTACCACAATGGTCCGGTAATACATACAGAAGAATAAGCACCGCAAACAATACCGCACATCAGGGTAAGTGCAAATTCCTTAATGGACGGCACACCCATGATATATATAAAGAATACCATTACAAAAGTTGTAAGGGATGTATAAATTGTTCTTGTCAAAGTCTGGGAAATAGAAGTATTCACAATTGTTGCATAACTTTCTTTGCTCATGCTTACCATATTCTCACGAATACGATCAAAGATAATGATTGTGGCATTGATTGAATATCCAACAATCGTCAACATACAAGCAATAAATGTATTACCAACAGACAACCGTCCGATTGAATATACCGCAAATACAACTAATACATCATGTAACAACGCAATAACGGCCGCTGCACCAAACTTCACATCACTGAACCGGATTGCAATATAGATCAACATCAATATTGTAGCAATCAATACGGAAATAATTGCATTGCGCTGCATTTCATTACTGATTGTAGAACTGATATTC
>JBNMIW010000224.1:0-3671 GCA_050873485.1 Lachnospiraceae bacterium
CGAGTTTTAATCTCAATTCCCTGCCCGCATTGATCGGTGTATTAGGTGGTCTTGGTGCCGGTCTGGCTTATACCTATGTCCGAAGACTGGGAACACATGGCATCAAAGGTCCGGTTATTGTATTCTTCTTCTCCTGCTTTTCGTGTATTGTAACACTGCCCGTGATTCTTCTTCACTATGCACCTATGACAACACACCAGTTGATCACCTTGATCCTGGCCGGTTGTGCTGCAGCAGGTGGACAGATCAGTATTACGGCTGCTTACACCAAAGCACCGGCAAGCGAGATTTCTGTATTCGACTATTCACAGATCCTGTTTGCCGCCTTATTCGGTTTTCTGTTCCTCGATCAGATTCCGGATCATTTCAGTATCATCGGATACTTCATCATTATCGGTGCTGCAATTGCAAAATGGTATCATTCCAACCATAAAGCAACACCTGCTACTTAATTTTATATTTCAGTTCCCGATAATGATCGGCATATTCTCCCGAAATGAGGCGACCTCGTAACAATTGTTCGAGTGTTGCCTCAAACTCTTTGTCCGTCATTTCCGCATAACACAGATCGTGTAACGTCTTCTCAATACTGTTCTTATATTCCAATATGCTGTAAACACGATCCCGATATAGAATATTGGCGGCATATATGCGCTTAAAAAATCCATTTAACCGTTCATTGTCCGTAATCTTGTCCTTCGGCATGAAATGAAGGCACAACAGATCCATTACTTCATATGCGCATCTGTTCGTTAACATAATATCAGGATAAATGGTATACAGATTCTTCGTCTTGAGTGGATCATTTTTTATCTTGGAATCCATATAATCCGGCAAAAACTCCCGGAATACCCCCGTGATCAGATTCTCCTTTCGAAATGCAGGATACTCCTCTTCCATATTCACTTTGACACCCGGCTGGTATCCCATATTCCGAATCAGATCTCTGGATATGCAGATCTTTCTTGGTTCTTTCTCCAATAACAACAGATATACTTTGTTGTGAACCCGCCAGATAAATGCAGGACACTCCTTGATCCGGTAAGTTTTGGAACCGTCAACCAGAATCGGTCGATGATCCTTTTTCACCCGATATTTACGTTTTACCTTTCTCAAGACATGTTGGTCATAATGTTGATATATATCTATCTCTTTTTCTTTATCCTCTACCACATGCGGCTTTGCATCCGTTCTGTCATCATTGCGTCCGGCTGCTCCCGTATTATTCTCTGTTTCTTCCGTTGTGACCGCTTCCCGTGTATTCTTCTGTGCCATAACTGCCCGAACGGTTTCTTTCTCTCCTGACCGGTTCACCTCTGCCACAAAATCCTCATCTTCTAATGTAAATGTCTGTGATATCACAATCGCGATCACGCCAAAGATCATTGCAATCGCAAACAGCCACAATTGCCCTCTCAGTCCGGCAATCACTATACATACAACTGCTGCAAGTGAAAAACCGATCACACTTCCGATACACTTTCTTGTCTCTGTATCTCCATATCGAAGTCCATTCCATATTTTCTTCATGATTCATCACCACCTTCGAATATATCTCCATTGTACTACACTCTTTCCTTCCCTGCATCAAAAAATTCCGGTTCTACTCTCGCTTTCTTTCTCATACACTAAACAAACAGAGACTGCGGGATATGTTATGTCAACCGAATCTGCCCCTTCTATAAACTATATGAAATATATTACTTTATTCTTTCTTCTTTTCGTTTTCCTATATGGTATCCGTAACTATACAAATGTACAATCTGTACTGACCACATCTTATCTATGGCAAAATGAACTTCCCATTTACTGTGTAGACACCCCGGAACCGGTTGTTGCACTTACATTTGACAGTGCCTGGGGAACCGAAGATTTAGATGACATTTTATCCATTCTTCAAAAACATAATGCACCGGCCACCTTCTTTGTAACCGGAGAATGGGCAAAGAAAAATCCGGATGCGATCCGTGCCATTGACAAAGCAGGACACGAAATCGGAAATCACGGCAACGCCCATAAACACATGCCACAACTTAGCAAAGAGGAAATGGCGGCTGAGATTCAGGGATGTCACAATGAAGTATATTCCATTACCAGAAAAGACATGACCTTATTCCGTGCTCCATATAGTGACTGGAACGAGGATGTTGTATATGTAGCACATGCAATGGGCTATTCTGCGATCAACCAATCCGTAGACAGCCTGGACTGGAAAGACTATGGCGTCGATGCGATCATTCGAACCGTATGTGAACATAAAAATCTTGAAAATGGCAGCATTATCCTTCTGCATAATGGTTCTTTGTACACGAAAGATGCTTTGGATCTGATGCTGACAAATTTAGAGCAACAGGGATATTCCTTTACTCCGTTGTCTTCCTTAATCTATACATCAAATTACTATTTAGATCACACCGGCAAACAATTTCAAAAATAAAAAAGAATAAAACCAACAAATATGCACATAATACAGATGACAAGATGTAGCATTTGCATTTTGCAGATCAAACTATACTTAAAAAGGAGACTATTTATGAAGAGAATACGCAATTATATTTATCTGGCACTTACTATGACTGCCATGGCTTTTGCACTTACCGCATGTGGCAACAGTACAACAAACGGATCAACAAGCGGCAACAATGATAACAATATGATCGAAGATGCAGCAGATGATGTCGGCACCGCCGTAAAAGATGTTGCAGATGGTGTCGGTGATGCCGTTGAAGATCTCGTTGGTAATGGCGGTTTTGATAATTACAACGATGCACATGATTATTTTTTAGATACCATGAAATCCTACCATTCAGATTCAAAATTTGAACTGCGTGATGAAGATCAGGAATTAAACGATTATCAGGAAGGTTCAAAGGGATATCATTTCCACTTGTATGATACCAGTAAAAATGAAAACGGCGATTATTTTGGTGAATTCTTTGTAGATGCAAACGATGGAACCATTTACAGAAAAGGCGATAACGATACCGTAACCGCTTATCCGGAACAGTCCGGTTCCACCCAATCACAGTCTGGTAACGATACCACAAAATAATATTATTTTATTAAAACAGAGATCCGGAGATTCTTTGCCCGTGCTATTAAGATCAGGCATTGTATTTCCGGATGTCTTTTTTCTCATTTCGCTATATATTTGAATAAAAATGTCATATATTTTATTCGGAAGATGCGAAAAACACTTGCATTTTAAAGGAAAAAACTTTATGATACATAATAAGTTTAGGAAAACGATTTCATATTTATAGAAGAATTACGAAAGGATGGTATTAGCATGGAACACTCTCCGATCATTGTCATTGGACACAAGAATCCGGACACAGACTCCATTTGTTCTGCAATCTGCTATGCAAACTTGAAAAATCAGATAGAGCCAAACAGATATGTGCCAAAACGTGCCGGAAAGATCAATAATGAGACTGCATTTGTTCTGAATTATTTTCATACCGAAGTGCCTGACCTGATCAATGATGTCAATACACAGGTTGCAGATATTGAATATCGCAAAACACCCGGTGTCAAAGACAACATTTCTGTCAAAGCAGCATGGAAAATGATGCGTGAACTGGATGTTGTAACCTTACCGGTTGTCGCAAAAGATAATGTATTAGGCGGTTTGATCACAATTAATGATATTGCAAAATCCTATATGGACG
>JBNMIW010000225.1:0-3629 GCA_050873485.1 Lachnospiraceae bacterium
CACCAGCAGATTACAGTCTCTTGCATCAATGATTTTTCTCTGATCCTTCGTCCATTGCATGTTCTCTCGCCTCCTCTCCTTCTAAGATAAATTGTTTTGCTTCATTTCGATCAATTTGCGGTGCAATGCGATACGCATTTCCGCCAAGTCCCGGTTCAAACCGGCATATATTTTTATAATCGCAATAATTACACGGAGAATTCAATTCTCCCTTTTCCGGATTCATTGCAATCTCTCCCTGTATGATCTGCTCTCCGATCTCCGTCATCTTATTCCGTATGAAGGAGGATATCTTTTCTAATTCCTCTGTCGATACCAGCGCTGTATTTCTTGAATCAAAATCCCCGTCTTTCTTATATCTGACCGGTGTAACCGAACCGGTTCTTGCATCCATTAAGTCTAAGCATGTGTCATCTTCATTTACCAACCCGGTAAGGCGATTGCTCTCTATGCGTTTCTGCTCTAGTTTTGTCTCGTCCATCTCCTCAATGATCGGATCGTATATATGATAGTAATACATACCGGTCGGTATAATCTTTTTATCCGGGTACTTTCGTTGCAGAAACTCTAACATAACACTCATATAAACCGTAAGCTGCAACTGCTTTCCCTCGTACATCTTGACATAGTCAATATCTTTTGCCCCTGATTTGTAATCAATTACCTTTACATAAACTGCATCTTCTGTCTCTGTAATGTCTACCCGGTCTATAAAACCTTTCAATTCCATCTGCACATCATCCGGCAATAACATCGTTGTATACCGGATCTTATCTGCCGGAGAAAATTCTTTTTCAAAATAAGCAGGCTGCATTTTTCCTTCCGTTAAATGCCGGCATAAATGCTCCACACTGCGTTTTGCAATCCGAATCAATACTTCTAACTGATGTCGGTTGCGGAAACTACTGTCGAATATCGTATCATTTTCCTCTTTTGCTGCATTTCGTACCAACGTCTCTACGATCGTATTGCGTTCTTCCTCTGTAATTTGACCAAGGTTAATTTTTCCTTCCTGTACCATTCGGAAGAAATCCTCCATCACTGCATGAAGAATCGTTCCAATATTATTGGACTCCATCTGATACTCTTCACGCTTTGCAATCCGTATTCCGTACTGTAAGAAAAACTGATAGGCACATCCGGCATATGTCTCCAAACGGGACACACTATGCACCATATGTGTTCCATATAACTGCCTTGCAATGGAACGATCAAGCACAGACTCTCTATTCTCATAGAGATAACCTTCTATCATCCGCTTTGTCATTTGTTCCTGTGTACTTAACATCATCTGATACACGGATGCATCGTTCCTGTCCTCCTGTTCTAACTGTCCTGCAAAGATCTTTATCATTTCCTCTTTTGTAGACGGCAGCATATTTTTCAACCAATCTTTTGCAGACTCCACAATTATGTTCGGATACATCTGAAGGATTCTCTTCATAAAATAGGATGGGCGCAGCTCCGCCCCCTTCGCATCTGTCTTGCGATAACATAAGATCAATTGTTCACTCGCCTGTGTCAACTGCAAATAAATATAGAACTGTTTTACAAATATATCTTTTTTGCTATCCGGAGCAAGTTCCATGCCCTGTTCTGCCAACTGTCTCCGGTCTTTGTCCGCTAATATTCCCTGCTTTGTACTGTTAGCAGGCAGCAATCCCTCATTCGCACCCGCAACAAACAGTATCTTTACATAATGAAAACGGGTTCGTTCCATATCTCCGATCACAACCTGATCTAATGTAGACGGAATTGCCCCCAAACGCAACTCTGCCATACCTGCTGCCAGCATTTCCCGGAGCGTTTCTCTCGATATCTCTTCCTCGCCTAGGATGTCCATCGTCTTATCCAATACCTGAATGAACTTATCATATACCTGAGCATAACTCTTCGCTTCCCGCAACATTCCCTGTTGTTCAAATTCTTCGCTCCGTATCTGTAATTTGGATGCCATCTCATGCGCTACCATAAACTCATATAATGCAACCAGATACTCCTTCGCCTTGGCTCTCGGTTTTGAAAAGACATCCGCCACCGGCTCTAACAGATCCATAAACTGTTTCCTTGCGGCATTGATCGTTCCCAAGCCTTTGATATTTCCCTGAAATGTATTCTTCCACCGGGAATATCCTCTCACACCATATTTCAATGCATAGTTTTCCAACAGATAAATGTCATCCTTCTCCATAGAAAAGAAGCCGGTCTTAAGAAATGCAAATACGCTCTCATACGCAAAATCCCGTATAAACAGATCCAGCACCATATTGGTAACCTCTACCACCGGATTATGCACAAACGCCTCATTAACATCCATAAAATACGGGATTTCCAATTGCTGCATGACCATGTGCCATATTGCCGCCTGCTCGCCCATATCCCCCGTTACAATTGCAAAATCACGATACCGGTACTGTCCGCTTAACACATATTCCTTGATCGTCTTGGCAATATAATATATCTCTTCTTCCGCATCTTCAGCCGCACAAATACGGATTGCATCCGCTTTTGATTCATAACCCTTTACCGGAAAACGAAACAATTGTCGTTCCAGATATTCCAGTTCCGGCATTTTCTGCAAACGATAATTTATCTCTAAACTGACATGTGGCAATATCTTTACCTGATTCTTCTCAGCAAGTTTACATAATCTATCCACCGACTCTTTTCCCAATGCAAAGAGTTCATTTTCCCCATATCCATTATTTCCAAACAGAGCCTCATCCATGGTAAATACAAAATGCAGATTCGCCGCATGTTTCATCAATGCCTCGATCACCTGATACTGAATCGGTGTAAACCCGGTAAAACCATCAAAATATATCTCCGCTCCCCGCAATAATTCCGATTCCTGCACAGTCTCTGACAGTAATGAAAGAATCTGTTCTGCTACCATATAGGAATCTCCCATTGCCTTTTCAAATGCCGTCATTACAATCTTCATGTCCGACAATTTGTGATACAGACTTTGCTCCGGAGACAATCCAGTCATTACTTCTTCCAACACATCCTCCGTTACCTGATATTGATATAACTCAGATAACATGGATTTTGTCTCCTCTACAAACCCGGACTTTCCGACCATCTTTCCGTAATATGTGAATTCCTTTTCATGCTCCTTTAATACTTTCATTAAAAGGATACTCTTTCCATAATCATCTAAGATATCTGATGTATGTACATTCCGTTCATCAAACACCTTAAATGCCATACGCGTAAAACTGACAATTGAAATGTCCATAGTTCCCCCATTCGGATGCAATGACACCATATCCTGCTCCGCCGCCATATTGGACTGTTCCGGCAACACAAACCAGATTGGTGCATGTCCCTCCACCTTGGACTGTGCAATCATCTTCTCATATATATATCGGGTCTTGCCTGTACCACTCGCCCCTAAAATAAATTCTATTGCCATGTAATGCCTCCCGCTATCATTCTGACTACATACCATTTTATCTCATTCCATTGTATCTGAAATCAGCCAAAAAAACAATCACCCTTGCACAGCGTGAGTAAGACGGATGATATGTGAGGGCACATGCGAAAGAATATGAATAGGCCATGTAGGTTTGCCTTTATGGTACGCAGGCACGCTTGCGCTATGCTTCATACGCAACGGTGCTAGG
>JBNMIW010000226.1:0-3614 GCA_050873485.1 Lachnospiraceae bacterium
ATTTGCGTATGTGCAATATAACCATGTACGTCCGCATTCTTATAACAATTACAAAACACCTTATGAGGCACGCCATGGGGTTACATAACCCCTGTGGCAGAAATTAGGTCATAGTGTTACAAAAAAGCTTGACCACAACAAATGATGTTGCGGCTGGCGAACCATTCGACGGGTCTTTAGACCCAGTGCCGGCAACAAGCCCTTATAGGGCTAGAGCAAACCACCGGCTAAGCCGGTGGTTCTGATTGGCTTTTTGGGGAAATGCAGTGGTCACGGTAACAAAATAGTGGAAAAATTCATATGATATACTATACAAAAAGAACAAGGAGATATTTTGTGGAATCCTATTGTAATAATATGAATTCTTGCAATACACGACCTATGCGGTCAGGACGCAATATAAATTCAAACTGTAATTGTGGACGAAGAACAATTCAGGATTCGAATCACCGTCATATGGAAGTGGAGTGTGTGTGCAGGATGACACCGCGTAAGAATTGTCATAAGGAAGATCCGATGATGCAGTTGGGAAATGCATTTCCACCGGTTATGGCATATGTTCCATGGCAACAGTGGGGCGAAATGTATGATGCAGAATGTGGATTGAAACAGGGAACAATATTCAAGGATTTAAACTATGTATTTTGTGGGGTGAGGTGCTGATATGGAAAATATGTGTAAGGAAGATTTATTTAAATTTATCCAAAACACGAATTTTGCCTTGATTGAAATGGCATTATATCTGGATACACACCCGGAGTGTCCTTGTGGTTTGGAAACTTATCATGATTATCATCATAGCATAAAAAAGGCTATCGATATATATGAGAGAAAATATGGACCGTTGACCATATACGGAGTGAATTGTAAA
Organism: Lachnospiraceae bacterium; assembly: GCA_050873485.1. Lineage (GTDB taxonomy): Bacteria > Bacillota > Clostridia > Lachnospirales > Lachnospiraceae > CAG-590. The sequence goes on from JBNMIW010000226.1 coordinate 872, forward strand.
GATAACTGGGATTGGGTAGATGAGCCATGGCCATGGCAGAAAGGATGTGATTGCTAATGTGGACTTATATTAAAATGTTGGAATATCCGGTTAATATTAAAATAACAAATGCAAAGCTTGCAATGGCGATCATGAGTCAGCTTGGCGGACCGGACGGTGAAAAAGGTGCATCTACAAGATATCTGTCACAGCGGTATGCAATGCCGGATAAACGAGTGATCGGAGTGCTTACGGATATTGGCACCGAGGAACTTGGTCATGAAGAGATGGTTTCGACAATCATTACACAATTGACAAAGAATCTGACAATGAAAGAAATTGAGGATTCCGGATTCTATCAGTATTATGTAGATCATACGATCGGTATCTGGCCACAGGCGGCAAGCGGAACCCCGTTTTCTACTGCAACATTGCAGTCGACAGGAGATGCGATAGCGGATCTTCATGAAGACCTTGCTGCGGAACAGAAAGCACGTCTGACGTATGATAACATTTTGCGGTTGTGTAAAGATGAGCCGGATGTATATGATGCAATTAAGTTCCTTCGTGCCAGAGAGATGGTGCATTATCAGAGATTTGGAGAAAGTCTTCGCCTAATTCAGGATGATTTAGACTCAAAGAATTTCTATGCATTTAATGCAGGCTTTGATAAAAAGGCAACCTGTTTGTAAAATATAACATTTTGTATCCAATAAAACCATCTTCCGCAGGAACTGCCGGAAGATGGTTTTTTGCCGGAGATCTTTGGAATCTACACATTGCAGTTTTATTGGAACTTTGATATACTAAGAGGTAATGATTGGGAATAATAGAATTCACATTTTATATGATTGGGAGGACGTCCTTTATGAATAACAATGGACTAATGATGCAGTATTTTGAGTGGTATCTGCCGGAGGAGCACAAACTTTGGGAAAAGGTAATGGAAGAGGCTTCAAAGTTAAAGACATTGGGTGTTAGTTCTTTATGGCTTCCGCCTGCCTATAAGGGAGCAGCAGGTGACAAAGATGTAGGATATGGCGTGTATGATCTGTATGATTTAGGAGAATTCAATCAGAAGGGAAGCGTTCCAACAAAGTATGGAACGAAGAAACAGTATATTGATATGATCCGCGAAGTTCAGAAGAAGGGGATCGATATCTATGCAGATATTGTTCTGAATCACAGGATTGGTGCAGATGAGACAGAATATGTTCAGGCAGAGGAATTTAATGCGACAAGCCGGAATCAGATGGTCGGAGATGAGAAGACAATCTGCGGATGGACGAAGTTTACATTTCCGGGAAGAAAAGGCAAATATTCGGATTTTACATGGAACTGGACACATTTTGACGGAATAGACTGGGATCAGCAGGCAACAAAGAATGCAATATATCGGTTTGTTGGAAAGACATGGGATGAAGCAGTTGATGATGAGAATGGCAATTATGATTATTTAATGGGTGCAGATCTGGATTTTGAGAATCCGGAAGTGCGGGATGAATTATATCGCTGGGGTGCATGGTATCTTAAGATGACAGGTGTTCATGGATTGCGGTTAGATGCAGTCAAACATATCGGATATTTCTTTTACCGGGATTGGCTTCCGGCAATGAGGGAAGCTTGCGGCAGGGATTTATTCTGTGTGGGTGAATACTGGCATTGGGATGTGAACCGGTTGGAGAAATATCTTGAGAATGTCAATTATGAGATGTCTTTATTTGATGTTCCGTTACATATGCATTTCCATGATGCATCCAAGGCACACGGTGACTATAATATGGCAACTATTTTACATGATACATTAGTGTCACGCCATCCGATTCAGGCGGTAACATTTGTGGATAATCATGATACACAGCCGGGACAGGCATTGCAATCATGGGTAGAAGATTGGTTCAAACCACATGCATATGCGATCACGCTGCTTAGAAGAGATGGATATCCGTGTCTGTTCTATGGAGACTATTACGGAATCCCACATGATAATATTGCGCCAAAGAAGGCACTTCTGAACAAAATGATGAAGGTGCGGAAACGTCTTGCTTATGGAGAAGAACATGATTATTTTGATGATTATAATGTAGTAGGATGGACAAGAGAAGGCGATGATGAACATAAGAATTCGGGAATTGCAGTCGTAATGTCTGACAGTACAGGTGGAAGCAAGAGAATGTATATCGGTAAGAAGTTTGCCGGACAGTTCTTCAAAGATGCTTTAGGAAATGCTAAGTATAATATTAAAATTGATGATGATGGCTGTGGAGAATTTTATGTGAATCGAGAAACCGTTTCCATCTGGATCAACGAAGCAGTCAAATTATAAAATGAACAATGCAGGCCGAAATGGCTTGCATTGATTTTATATCTATATTATAATGAAAACACTTTAATACAGTGAAGAGTTACAGAACAAAAGATTGTTTGCTGAATAGATTATATAGATGGAGTGCAGAATATGGGGAAAACAATTAGAACCAAAGCAGTTAAGGAAATGTTTGATGCAATTCTAACATTAGAAGAAGAGGAAGAATGCTATAAGTTTTTTGAGGATGTATGTACCGTGAATGAAGTACTTTCACTGGCACAGCGATTTGAAGTTGCCAAGATGCTGACACAGGGACATACTTATATGGAAGTGGCAGAACAGACCGGAGCTTCTACAGCAACAATTGCCCGGGTGAATCGATCGTTGAATTATGGTGGAGAAGGCTACGAGATGGTCTTTGCGCGACTAAGAGAAAAAGGACTTATGGAATAGAGA
>JBNMIW010000227.1:0-3602 GCA_050873485.1 Lachnospiraceae bacterium
ACCAACTGTTCTAATTCAATATATTCACTGCACGCCCGTCGAAGTCTTGGTGATGCATCCTCTTTTCCCATACCAATTACTTCAATATTATCCTTCCGGATTCTTTCCACCAAACGGGTAAAATCTCCATCCGATGTTATAATGCAAAACAGATCTGCCCGATTGTCTTTATGCAAGAAATCCATTGCATCAATGACCAGCGCAATATCTGCCGCATTTTTACCGGCTTTGGTCGTATCTGCCTGGTAGCGCTGAAGATTATACTGTACCGCTTTCGTATTCCACTGTTTCGTGTTATGATTATCAATAAAATCACCATAAATCTGTGCAGAAATGATATCTCCCTGTTTTGTAAGATATTCCATGATTCCATCTGCAAATTTTGCACTGGTATTTTCCGCATCTATTAATAAAACTATCTTCTTATCCTGCATGTTTCACCCTCTATTTCTATATTATTCTAATATCCCTTTTCCCCCGTTATTTTTCATTCATTACAAAACGAAAGAAAAATAAGTCAATATATCTTGTCGCAACTGCATTTTCAATGCTATACTAAAATTCAATCACATATTTAGGAGGACAATACATGACAATTCCAATTATCCTAACTGCCACGATTATTTTCCTTTGTATCTTAGCGGATCGTTTTTCGGATCGCTTCGGCATGCCTGCTCTGATTCTCTTTATGTTCGTCGGTATGCTGTTTGGAAGCGATGGACTCTTAAAAATTCCTTTTGATAACTATACATTAGCCGAACAATTCTGTTCGATCGCATTGATCTTTATCATGTTCTATGGTGGCTTTAACACAAAATGGAGCATTGCACGTCCGGTCGCCGTCAGAGCGATCCTTCTGTCTACACTTGGCGTCCTGATCACCGCCGGTATTACTGCATTTCTGTGTCACATCTGCCTGCACTTTTCCATTGCAGAAAGTTTTCTGATCGGTGCCGTTCTTTCCTCGACCGATGCTGCAAGTGTCTTTTCTATCCTGCGTCAGAAAAAGCTGAACTTAAAAGATGGAACTGCATCCCTTTTGGAAATGGAAAGCGGAAGTAACGATCCGGTATCCTACATGCTCACTCTGATCGGAATCGGGATACTGACTTCCTCTGACCAGAGCAATCTCGGCTATACCGTCTTCGCACAATTAGCATACGGCTGTCTGTTTGGTGTTCTGTTCGCCTTTCTCACAATCCGCCTGCTTACCAAAACCCGCCTGATTGCAGAGGGACTTGATACCATTTTTATGATAGCCATTGTACTCCTATGTTATGGTTTATCCAGTTTTGTCGGTGGAAATGCCTATCTGAGTGTATATCTGCTCGGTATCCTGATCGGTAACAGTCCGATCAAGAATAAATCTGTCCTTATTCCGTTTTTTGACGGAATTACCGGTCTGGCTCAGATCTTCTTATTCTTTGTTCTGGGATTATTGGCATTTCCTCACAAGTTCCCATCCATTCTGCTGCCCTCTTTAGCGATCGTATTCTTTTTAACCATACTCGCCCGTCCGATTGCAGTATTTCTGATTCTCAAACCTTTAAAGAGCAGCTTGTCCCAATGTGTGCTCGTATCATGGGCAGGTTTGCGCGGTGCCGCCTCCATTGTATTTGCCACCATGGTAATTGCAAGCGGAACCTCTTTAGATACGGATCTGTTCCATATTGTATTCATGGTCGCCCTTTTCTCTGTTTCCATTCAGGGAACGCTGCTTCCTCTGATTGCCAAGAGACTGGGTATGGTCGACGACTCCATTGATGTCCGCAAGACATTCAACGATTATCAGGAAGACTCCTCCATTACACTCATGCGTATGTTCATTCCTGAGGGACACAACTGGCAAAACCGGCAAGTAAAAGATGTACATATGCCAACCGGCTCACTCGCCATCATGATCAAGCGGAATAAAGAAACGATCATTCCAAAGGGGGATACGAAAATCCTCGCCGGAGACAATGTTATATTAAGCGTTCCGTCCTATGAACCCGGCGAACATGAAAAATTAGAAGAAGTCTGCATTACAGCAGAACATACCTGGTGCAACCGTTCCATCGAGTCCCTGCACCTGCCTTCTAATGAACTCATCGCCCTCATTATACGGGGCGATGAGAATGTAATACCGGATGGTCAGACCATCATATTAGAAAATGATATCGTTGTAACCTATCACTGATCGATTCTAACGGATCGTCACCTCCTTTATGGAAGTGTCACTTCCGTATTGTTTCTTTGAGCCGGCTTTTCTGTATGGACGCATCTTGATATAATATGTTCCCTTTTTCATCTTTTTGGTATAAGAAGCGGCGGATGCTTTATTGATCGTAGCAAGCTTCTTATACTTTCCATTCTTCGCAGTTGCATAATATACTTCATATCCACTGACGCTGTTGCTCTTTTTCCAGCTTAATTTTATTTTATCTTTTGCTGCTTTGGCTTTGTAATTCTTGATCTTAGCAGGTCCTACCGTAATCTTGCATTTTAGCTTCTTTGTCTTTCCGGCATCCGAGAATGTTGCGCTCACCGTAGTCGTTCCATATGACTTTGCGGATACTTTACCTTTGCTGTTTACCGTAAGAATCTTCTTGTTATAAGATTTCCAGGTAACTTTTGATTTGACAGTATCTCCCGCTTTGACGGAAAGCTGGCAGGAAGATCCTTTGGACACATTCAGCTTGGTTGCATTTAACTTGTATGTTGACTTTACATTCGTCTTATCTGTATAGGCTTTGATCCTGGCATTCGCCTGTGCCTCTTTGCCCCAATCATACCACTTGCCGTTTAATTTTACAAAAGACTGATTGGATCCGACAGTTGCAATAAAATTGATCCAATTATTCTGATAGGAAGTATCTACTCCTATGTAACCGTTGTTCCCTCTTGAATCCTTCAGTTTGACCAGTACTGCAAAGTATTCACCGGCCTTCAGTGATACCGGATTCGTTAATGCTATTGTCTGGAATCCGGCGTCCTGCAATGTGCCATATGTAGTGGCTTCTGCAACCTTGGTTCCGCTTGTCGGCTTGCCTGCATCCGTCAATCCTGTATATACTTCTACCTGATAGTCGCAGTAAGTGGTCAGACTATACACGCCAACCGCTTTCAACTGCTCATCATATCCATTGGCACCTTTTGCCTGAAACACGTTTGCGTACCAATCCCCTTTATTATATGCCACTGCCGGATTAGCAGTTCCATCATGCTGATAATTGTTATCATACTGTTCCGCAGCCGTTACCATCTCAAATGCCATAAATTCCGTAAGTGTAATATCTTCATAGGACACATACATATATCCGTTGTCACCAAACTGTGATCCATAACTGTTCTTAACGATCCATGCACCATTCTCTTTTGGTTTTGCATTAAAATTGTCCTTCGAATAGCTATCATCCCAGCCAACAATTGCAACCGCGTGATTTGCTCCTTCTTTTTGACAGTTATAAGAAGCATTAGACATATTATAATAGCCCGCCAGCATATTAATACCACAGGCAACCGCACCGTGATCTAAGATCGCCTGTTTGATCTTTGCGACTGAATTCGACAGATTATTTTTCGCATCATAATTATATAAATAAACATCCCTTACCGAATAA
>JBNMIW010000228.1:0-3582 GCA_050873485.1 Lachnospiraceae bacterium
GCTTAGTACCGCTGCGAGCGATGAGTAGTGCAAACGTGCCTGCAATGATATTTAGTTATCATCGTACAACTGCTTTTGTATTCTATCCGTTTCGCACGTCCCTCTTACTCACGCTGTGCAAGGGTTAGTTTAGGTACTCTTCGAGGGTAAGGTGATCAGATGTGATATCCTGTGCTGCCTGCTTTCCGACATAACGAAAATGCCAGGACTCATACGAGTAACCTGTAATCTCCTCTTTTCCCTTTGGGTAACGCAAGATAAATCCATATTGTGCACAATTCTTCTGCAACCATTTATTTTCCTTCGTCGTCTCCTGCGTTTCATCTAACATTTGATTTCCTACGGCTACAAGATCCACCGTATAACCTGTTTCATGTTCACTATATCCATATGGTGCCACCGTCAAAAGTGCATCTTCTTCAGCCTCTTTTTCATCCATGCCATTTCGCATATTCTTGCGTATTTCCTGTTGCAACAATTGTTCCTGTCGTTCTTTTGTACGATATGCACTTGCAACAATGATGGAACAACCTGCCTTCCCAGCGTCTGTCAACATATCCTCTAAATCATCATACATAACCTCGGCAACCTGATGACCATCCGGAAGCGTGGCAAGTGTAACCTCATATGTTTCCGGTAACGGATGACTCTTGTTAACAAGTAACAACAACGGATCTTTTCTCCGCTCCTCAAACACAGCCTCCATATCTTCTGTATCCTGCTGTATCACCGGATTTTCCTGCGATGTCTGCTTTTCTGTTGTCTGTACTGTACTACGGTTACTCCTTGTTTCCTGATTAGATTCCATTGTATCCGATTGCATTTGATCTGATCTTTTCACTTCACAATATATCGCACTTGTAGCAATGCAAACTGCGATCCACGTCACGATCAGCGTGCCTTTCTGCCATTTTCTCATATCACTGTCACCTCACTGTACCTTTTGTACATCTTTGCAATATCATTCATCTACCACCATACCATTATAAAAATCCGGTGCTTCTGAACCCATAACTGCATATACATAATCCTGCATAAAGCCAAAATTCTGATTTTCAAAATCCATGATCCAATCCATCGCAATACAAATACTGTCATCTCCCGATCCAAATTGTGCAACACCAACCAACTGCTCTATTTCCCACTCATTGTCATAATCCGAATTGTCATAGGTCTGTATCGAGACATCCTCTTCTACGTTCAAATATGACAGATATTTTTTCATCCATTGTTCCATATAATGAGCTGTCTTACTCTCCTTCTGTGCACGAAATTCATCAAATATCCGTTGCAACTTGTCGCTTCTTTCATTTACATCTGTATCAAATGTAATACTGTAAATCTTATAAGAAGATGCATCCAATATCATATATACTGTTCCATATTCTTTTATCGTTGCCTGAACCTCCCATACATAGAGCACCTTTCCTAAAAAATTATTATTCGTATATGCATTTAACTGTATGGAGTTATATTCCCATTGCATATTACCGTCTGTGATATCCGGAATCAACTTCTGTTTTACAAGCTCCGCGGTCTGTTGCTGTATCTGTGTAAACAGCTCCTTATCCACAGTATTTCCATCCTTTGCCGGATCCTTGCTCAATACACATGTCTGATTGCCACTCTCCAAGCCCTGTCCTAATATCCGGATTCGATCCACCACTTTAATTCCCTGGTTCATGGTCTCGGTCTGTTCCTGCGTATATGTGGATATCCGGTTAAGCGTTCCGGCATCTACACGTTTGGCTGCATATTCCGGTAAAAATGCCACGATCAAAACCGTAGCCACTGTCACAAGTGCAACTCCTATCCATGTATAAAACCGCATTTACTCAACCTCCTTTGAAAATATGACTGTCATACTTGTCCCGACATCCGGCTCACTTTTCATGTCCCACTTTGCACCATGCAGCTTCACGATCTGATTACACAGTGTCATGCCAAGACCTGCCCCGCCTTCTTTTCTTGAGCGGGATTTATCCACCATAAAAAATGCTTCCGTGATTTTACCTAACGCTTCTTTGGTCATTCCACGTCCTTCATCCTTTACCGTGATCGCATATCCATCCGACAGTTTCTTTCCCTCGATCCATATCGTATTCCCCGGTTTAGATGCTTTTTTGCTGTTGTCGATCAGATTGGCAAACAAAGAAACAAGCAGATCTTTTTCTCCGTATACTTTTCCGGGCTCCACCTGTTTTTTCAATGTCATTCCTCTGTCTAACACACCGACCTCCGCTAAGTCAAATACTGTTTCGATCAGGAAACCAGCCTCCATCTCTACAAACTCAAACTCCTGTTTTTTCATAACAAGCAATTCCATTAATTTGAAGGACAACGCCTCTAATCGTTTTCCCTGTGAGTATATATAATCCGATGCTTTCATCCGTTCTGCCTCTGTCAAATTCATGGAACGCAGCATATCCGCATATCCCATAATCGATGTAAGCGGTGTTTTCAATTCATGTGCAAATGCCGCCGTAAATTCCTCCTGCCGCTTTGCCTGTTCTTCCAGGCTCTGCATACGAATTTGCAATTCATCCGCCATCCGGTTAAAATCATCTGCAAGCATACCGACTTCATCCCGGCTTTTAACAATTGCACGGCTTTCCAATCTGCCTTTTGCAAACTGCGTTGTCACTTTCGATAAATGACGAATCGATCGTGTCAAAAAATACGATAACACAACTGCAACGATCAGAACACCGCATAATACGACTGCCATAACAACCCGGTATGTCTGGAGCATCCTGCTTCGTTCCTCATAGATATGTGTAATATCCGTGATAGTTTCTAATCGTATTTCATCATTCAACCATTTATTATTGATCAGACTCATAACACATAAAAAATATTGGTCATTTTCCCTGTACACCCGATATCCGCTATGCTCTAATGTCACCTGCTTGAACAAGGCTGAATCTACCGTGTCTGCTTCTGTATTGTGAAGTACCTTCTGATTACCGGAATATATCACGTTGCATTTTGCATCGACTAAAATAATCTGTACATCCTGCAACTGCATTCCCTGTCTTACCGAATTCATAATATCCGTAATCTCGTCTTCCGTATCCTTCTGATTGGCAGAATCCCCGGAAAAAGTATTCAATGCCGTTTCTAATGTGAATTTTACCATCTGATTCTCATTTTTGCCTATCTCCACTTCCCGCTGCCATGCTGTTTGAAATGATGTCTGGATCAACAAAGTTCCAAATACCCCGAATGATATAGAAACCAACACCAACATGCTAAGGAACACCTTGCCGTATAACCGCATGCTATACCTCCAACCGATATCCTACTTTATAAACAGATTTTATCTTGTCTTCCCATCCTAATTTCTTCCGTAAACGTTGAACATGCAGATCTACGGTACGACTATCCCCAAGATAATCGCTCTCCCATACATTTTCATATATTGTCTCCCGATACAACGCAATATTCTTGTTTCTTACAAACAGAAGCAGTAATTCAAATTCCTTCATTGTCAGCATAACCTGTTTTCCATTCTGCCAAACCACACGGGACGGAATATCAATCGTAACATTTTCCACCTGCAATACATCCTCTGTCTTATGA
>JBNMIW010000229.1:0-3541 GCA_050873485.1 Lachnospiraceae bacterium
CAATATCCTGTGCATTGTGGCTTGCCAGAAGAATGGCTTTGCCATCCGCCTTTAACTGTTTTAGCAATTCCCGGATTTCTACCACTCCATAGCGGTCTAAGCCGTTAAACGGCTCAACTAAGATCAGGATATCGGGATTTTCCATGATTGCCTGTGCAATTCCTAACCGTTGCCGCATTCCCAATGAATATTTTGAAACCGGCTTTTTCATGTCCGGATCTAATCCGACCTTTTGCATCGTTGCCCGGATTTCTTCTTTTCCAATCCGCGCTTTCAGGGATGCTAATATCTTCAGATTCTTGTATCCGCTCAGATTCGGTAAGAATCCCGGTGTCTCAATGATCACACCAAGATGATCCGGGAAATCCACATCTTTACCGACACGTTTTCCATTGACCTCGATCACTCCACGATCGCATTTTAAGAATCCACAAATACATTTCATCAGTACCGTTTTGCCACTTCCATTATTGCCAACAACTCCATAGATCTGTCCCTCCGGAATGGTAAAACTAATATCCTGTAGCACCTGTTCTTTTCCAAACGCCTTATATACATGACTTACTTTAATTCCTTCCATCCTGTTTTCCTTTCTATCGTTTCACAGTTCCCGTAAATTGGAATGCATAATTTCTTATCTTAAGAAACGAACACACTGATAACATAAAGCTGACTCCTGCAAAGAACAGATATGACGTTGTAAGCTTTGGCAGATTATCATATCCAAAATTGTGCATATAATAGGTTGCATGATTAAGTGGTGATATCCACCCGTAAATGATATTTGCAAACCGGATATTATCAAGCGATATTCCAAACCATTGTGCAACAATGTCCGGACTCAGCAAAATTCCAATACCGGTAAAGATCACGCCACCAATCATTCCTGCATTATTTCTACACAAATTTAAAAACAGGATAACGCTCGCCATACTGACTGCATAACCAATCATCAAAAAAAAGATATGCATGGTACATGGATACGGATTCGTCAGTTCCAATACCTTCACATAAGCCGGTACTGCAATCGTCCGGCCAATATCCGAATATCCCAAAACGGCTGCGGTCTTGCTCCATAGATTTGCCGGATAGGAATACTTTGCAGATAATATCACGGTCGAACACAGAATAAAAAATACCAGTATGACCGTTGCTCCAATCAAATACACAATCTGCCCTGCCAGCCATGTAAACCGGTCTGTCCGGATCATATAGTAGGGTACTTCGTTTGACAGATTAGGCATATCTGCAAAAAGCAGCAATAACAGCAAAGATATTGTCATAACTGACTGTGCATCACCAAATGTCCAGATAAACGGCTCCAATCCCTGTAAAGTCGTATTGTGCTGTTCAGCAAACTGAATCACCTTGTCAGACAACAGAAAACTGCATACAAATGCAAGGAGAAAGCACAAAATAATCTGTGGATTCCGGTGCCATTTTCTAAAATTAGAACCTGCCGTCAGCAGAATCTGTCTCACTCTATACACGCTCTATGCACCTCCAAAGTATTTCATAATATATCATTGCCAGAATGATCAGCAGACCTCCGCAAAGTATCAATATTCCACCATGGTCAAATACCCAGGTATGCTTCGGCACAATCCATTCTTCCGGATCGATACAATATAATTCTGTGAAGTATCGTTCCTTCACGATCACAAGCAGATAAAACAATACAAACGATCCGCCATATGCAACATAGCGGCTTTTCGACGCCGCCGCAAGAGTGGCTGCACATAACGCCCATAGCATACCGGAAGAAAACAGCAATCCTATATCCAATATCTCTGCCTTGTCTTTTAACATTTTTCCATATATCCATCCTGCTGCCGCAAGCAACGTTCCGCCACTTAATGCACATGCAGCTATTTTTCCAAATATATATGCCTTTTTCCCACATCGTGGTATATATTCCTTCAGGTATCCGCTTTCCATATCCGCAATCCAGGCTGTCGAATACGGTAGCGATACTACAAGCGGAACACTGATTGAGAACAGATCCGAATCAGGACCTGCTTTGCATAGAATCAGACATTCCAGCAAAAAACCGATCCAGAAATTCGGACTGCGAAATGCCCTGACACAATCCGTTTCAAAACTATTCATACCTAATACCCTAATGTTCTGTTAATAACCGATCCGTCAATTGCATTGATCGACAGAATATTACCGGTCTGTTCCCTTCCATATTCATCGACAATCGTTCCCTCAAAATCCCACACCGGAACAATCAATCCGGTATCAAAGCGATCCTTTTCACTGATTCTGGTATAGACCAGATTGACATTCGTTACATCGATCACTGTCTTATCGGTATCTTCCGTTGGCGCATTTTCAATCACTACCATCTCTTCAAATGTATTCTTAATCTCTTCAAAGGATTTGATATTACTCTGTTCTACCACCGTCTCATCAATGGAGATCGGTGCACCATACTGGAACTCTACAATTCCTTCATCATTTACTGCAACAGCAACAGCCTCGGAGTCCCACATCTTCTTCACATAATCATCGCCCCGCCATTCATCTACCACCTTCTGTCCGGCGGTATTATCCACAATCACTCCATCCAGATTCCGCAGATAAATAAATTGGTAAAAGGATCGATATTCTCCTGTATCATCTCCTTTGAGTGGAGAATACAACTGTGCACAATAATCTTCTTCCGTACACTCAAAATCTCCCAGTCCTAATTTGTCGATCAACTCATCCGCCTGCTTTTTTGCATCCTCCTGTGACAGATTGCATGTTTCTTTCTTCGTAGGTGTAATACCACACGTGTCACCCATGACCTGTGCCCAATCCGGTTCCTTGCCTTTTTCATACGAAATTGCATCATGTGCCCCCGGTGAGGTAAGCACTACCTTCGCCTGGGAATCATACATGTTCTTATTCTTACAATAACGGATACAATTTCCATAATTCTCATTATTCTGCATATATACTGATATATAAGTATCATTTGCTCCATCATTGACCCCATAATAGATCTCACCGGTTGGATTCAGATCCTTTTCCCACTGATAGAAATTATCATCCGGATTGGCATCTGCTAACTTCTCCACACTATGCAAGGTATTATCCGATGGATAATCTGTTATTGTAAGCTTATCCGGTGCCTGCTCATATGCCTGCTCTGCTTGCGTTAACTCATTCTGATACTCTTCCTTATACTGTGCCAATGTCTCTTCATCCGGTATAGCATCCTTCCCTACTTTCAGATCCGCAATCATTTGTTTGGTATGCTGAATCCGTCTGGCTATATCCGCTTTGGTATCCTGCTCTGCGACATTTCCATCATAAAGCTGAATTCCCGGTGTCAATACCTCCTGCACTTTATGTAACAGTTCTTCATTCAGTTCCTTCTGGCTGACCCGGTATACCGATAGCTGATCCACCTTGGGAATCTCTACCTTCGCGTTCACATCTACTGTCACATGCAGATCGTCATCCTGAATGTGCGTCTCATAAGTATCGTAGTTCTCTATCTCCTTTTCAACATCTTCATATGCGACTGCACCATCTTCGGTATTCTCTG
>JBNMIW010000230.1:0-3532 GCA_050873485.1 Lachnospiraceae bacterium
ATATAAAAATCTCCCCATGATTTACGGTATTCCACAGATGCCCGATAAAATCATCTGATGCAAACTATACTGGTTTCCCTTTCCCTGAATGTCTGGCAGGCCTGCAATCTCATCTGTTTCTTCCAACTCCTAATAATCTGTGCCATGCCTTAACTTATCGTATCCGGTTTAAAACCTAACAGCCGGATTCCATTGCTCTTTTCAACTGCCAATAAATCCACCATTTTTTTACATTATACCATAAAATTACACTTTGACCGCATCTTGTAATAATTAGAAGTTTATTTGTAATAAACAGATCTAAATAAAATAAACTCCCTTTCCGGCAACAAGTTTTCACCTGCCTGCCCAAAAGGGAGCTTATCATTTTATCCGTTTTAAATGTGCTCAATATATATTACGACTGCCTGCTACTCATACCGCAGTGGCTCCTTCAGTGCCACTCCTAATTTTTCCAATGTTTTGCCAAGTGCATTTATCGTTTCTTTCATATTCTCTTCCGTACAGTTATATCCCATATGACCGATCCGGATGACCTCACCTGCCATGACATCAAAAGAACCTGCTAACATAATGTTATAATCCTGTCGCATTGCAGTAAGGATCTGTTCTGCGGTAACACCGCCAGGAATCGAGAATACCGTAACCGTGTTGGAAAAGCCATTTTCTGCATACAGTGCGAGACCCGACCGTGTCAATGCTTCTCTTGTCTTCTTTGCAATCTCTGCATGTCTCTTAAGCATATCCGGATCATTTTGAATATTCTCTAATGCCTGCCGTAATCCATAAATATCACTGATTGGCATAGAGTATGGGAACCATTTATTCTCATAGTAATTCTTAAATGTTAATAAGCTGGCGTAGAAAGAAGCGATCGGCGTTTTCCGCTGTTCCATTGCCTGTTTTGCATCCTCACTGACCGTAACTAATGTAAGTCCGATCGGACAGGATATCGCTTTCTGGGAACCACCACACAGAATGTCAATCTTAGAATCATCCACATCCACCGCATTACCAAACATTCCGGAAACAGAATCCACCACGGTTAAGATTCCATATTCTTTCAGTAACGGACAAATAGCAGCAATATCATTCAACATTCCGCTCGGTGTATCACAGTGTACAACCGTTGCATATTTGAAATCAGAATCTTTCTCAAGAAATGCTTTCAGCGGTTCTAATTCAATCGCTTTCTTATAATCAGTCGAATACAATACCGGCTCTCCGCCATATATCGTGACAAAATCCGCAAATCCTTTACCAAATACTCCGTTGTCCAATACAAGTACACGATCGCCCGGTTCTGTCAGTGATGCAACTGCTGCCTCTAATCCCAGGATTCCCTCGCCGCTTAATATAAGACTTTCATTCTTTGTATGTAATAATTTGCTGTACAACTCACATGTTTCTTTATAATAATCATAAAAATCCACATCGATATCCGGATTTCCCGTTTCAATACTTCTTGCTAACCGCACATTCTCGGCAACCATCGTCGGTCCCGGTGTCATCATTTTGTACATAGATCCTGCCTCCATTTGCTTATCTGTTCGTTACATTTCCCATTGCTCCATTATGCCGACTTAGTTCTCTACTGCACGAAGTCCTCTCTCTAATGGAGTAATAATAATCAATACAATGATTGCTGCAACTGCAATCTGAATAATATTACCCGGTACAGACTTGAGTGCTGCTGCCGCACCATTTCCCATAATGAAACTTTCAAAAATGAAATATCCTGCAAGCTTAATCGCTAATGCTGCAAGAATTGCAACTACCTTGTATCCGAGTCCCTTCTTGTTATAGCAGATCAGACCAACAACAAATCCCATCAAACCACATGTGATGATCGTACATGGTGCCCATGCTGCCCATCCGCTTAAGATATCAAACAATCCCATACCAAGTGCTCCTGCAAGAGCTCCTGTACGCTTACCATATACCATTGCTGCAATAAAAAGTGGAACATTTCCTAAATGGATCAATCCACCTGCTCCACCAAAGCTTGGGATCTGAATATTTACAAATGCTGTAAATACTAATGTCAATGCCACAAACATCGCATCTAATGCAATCTGTTTTGCCGGGCTTTTTGCTGCCTTATTCTCTATTACCTTTTCCATAATGATTCTACCTCTTTCCTCTTATTCATCTTCATAGCGTCCTGCAGTTTTGCTTAACCCGTACTATACTCGTCTGTTGGCACTTATAAAACTGCCAGTTTTAAACTTTTTGATAGTGCCAGATTTTATTCTTGCTTTTTTTGACAGTATGTACTATCGTAAATGACAGCAAAATATTACCCTGTAAAGAAGGAGAACAGAATGCAGAAGTCCATTGCAATTATAAATGATATATCCGGATATGGCCGTTGCTCCGTAACGGTTGCACTTCCAATCCTATCCGTCATGAAGATTCAATGTGGTGTCATTCCCACTGCGATTCTTTCCAATCACACGGAATATCCGGAATATTCTATATTAGATTTCACGCCATATATGAAAGAATATACAGATAAATGGAAACATTTAAATCTTCACTTTGATGGTGTATACACCGGATTCTTAGGTTCTGGCGAACAAATTGACATTATTACCCACATTTTCAGGGAGTTTTCATTTACGAAAAAAATTGTAGACCCTGTCATGGGAGATCACGGAACGATCTATGATTCCTACACCCCGGAAATGTGCCATGCAATGAAAGAACTGGTAGCCCATTCTACTCTGACCACACCGAATCTGACAGAGTTATGTATTCTGACAGATACACCATACCGCAGCGATTTTTCGCAGGAAGAGATTGCCGCTATGTGCAAGAAGTTATCCGAAACCGGCGTGTCCCAGATCGTAGTAACCGGAATCGAGCAGGATAACCTGATCGGAAATGCACTCTATGAAAATGGAGATTTTGATATCCTGTACGGAGAAAAAGTATTACCGCTCCGTCCCGGAACCGGGGATGTATTCGCTTCCATTCTTGCAGGATGTAGTTTACATAACATTCCATTAAAAGACGCAATTCAACAGGCATCCGCATTTATCCGCAACTGTCTGATCACCTCAGCACAATATCATATTCCGATCAATGACGGGGTATGCTTTGAAGAACATCTTGGAATGTTGATTCCGGAATAATAGGAGGAAGATTACAATGTCTCAAAAAAATCAAGGAATCCTTTGTATCATATCGGCTGCATTTTTCTTCGCATTGATGAATCTGTTTGTCCGGCTTGCGGGTGATGTCCCTACCATCCAAAAGAGTTTCTTCCGCAATTTTATTGCCGCCATTTTAGCATTTATCATGCTGATGCGTAGCAAGAGCAGCACTCATCTGACCAAAGAAAATGTAAAAGACCTGATCATGCGTTCCATTGGCGGAACACTTGGTATCCTCTGCAATTTCTATGCGATCGATCATTTGAACATTGCCGATGCATCCATGTTGAACAAATTGTCTCCATTCTTTGCCGTCATTTTTTCGATCTTCCTGTTAAAAGAAAAGACCACCCGTTTCGAGTGGTCTATGCTGA
>JBNMIW010000231.1:0-3512 GCA_050873485.1 Lachnospiraceae bacterium
AAGAAGGTTATACATTTGCAGGATGGTATTCAGAAAATGAAGGCGGCAGCGAGATTACAGCGGAAACAATCGTGACAGCAACGCAGGATCATACGATCTATGCACGTTTTACACCAATCAATTACAAGATCGACTATTATGGTGTCGATGGAGCAGTTAACACAAATCCGGTACAGTACAATATTGAAACCGGACTGCTGACACTTGCACCGGCAGAAAAAGCAGGATACCGATTCGAAGGATGGCATGAAAAAGAGGATTGCAGTGATGATCCGGTTATAGCGATTCCTGCAAAGAGCATAGGAGATATGATATTCTATGCAAAATGGAGTGAGAATCATTATAAAGTCGTATTCCATTCCAATGATGAAGAGGACAGAAGTAAAGTACAGAGCTTCTCATACTCAGAAGTGAAAGCACTGGACACAAACCGATATGTACGTGAAGGTTATACATTTGCAGGATGGTCGGCAGTACCAAATGGAGAGGTTATATATGCAGATGAACAGGTAGTGAGCAGTTTGTCGGCGGCAGATCAGGACGAGGTACATTTGTACGCAGTATGGACACCGAAGGCATATCAGATTCTGTATGAAAATATGGATGGCGCAGAAAATACACCGGATAATCCGATGGAGTTCACAATTGTAAATAATATGTTCACATTGCAGGATCCAATCGGCAAAGCAGGTTATACATTTGATGGTTGGTATACAGATTCTTCCTTCACGAAGAGAGTGAGCGGAGCAATCATACTGAATGCCCTGCACGACTGGAGATTCTATGCAAAATGGAATCCAAATCCGTATACGGTTACATTTGACAGTTGTCTGGGTGATACCGTGCCGGTAGAAACACAATTGATGACATATGATGAGTCAGCAAATCTTGATTTGGTTTCCGGAATGAGAAACTTTAAGAAACCGGGCTATACATTTGCGGGATGGTCATTGGAAAAAGACGGAACAGTTGCTTACACGGATGGACAAAATGTGAAGAATCTTGCGGGCGAAGGCAATGTGACACTTTATGCAGTATGGGATCTGAATGTATTTACGATTAAATATAATCTTGGTGCAGGTGGCGAAAGCCATACGAATCCAGAAAGCTATAGCATCGAAAATGATGATGTGAAGCTGGAAGCACCGGTTGCAAAAGAAGGTTATCAGTTCCTTGGATGGTATGATGGAGATACACTGGTATCTGAAATCGTAAAAGGAACACAAAAAGACTTTAATTTGACAGCAAAATGGGGATATGGAGGTACATTTAACCTGAAGTATGTCGGCTTTGATGGACAGAATGTGACTTATAAAGTGACAAGAACATTGCCGAAAGGTACAGTGCCAACAACAAATCCACAGCATGTTTATTATCGTACAGTGAATGGAACAGCATACGGCTCTACAGTTGATTTGGAAAAAGATAAATGCCATTTTAAACATGTCGGAGGAGAAGAGGTTTATCTCACATTCGGACAAAATGATATGGAAAAAACATTTACGGTCGAAGAGTGGGGAACAAATACAACAGATGATTTGCCGGCAGCTTTCCAGATTGATAATACAGCACGTTATTATAACGTAGAATTGTACAAAATTGTAGATACAATAGGTACTTGCGGAGGTGTATTAGGAAAACAGACATCTCAGCGGAGAGTAATTGAAGCAAACAGTGCTTATCGTGTAGAAGATCTGGTAAAGGCTTGTTATAATAAATGGTTCAGTTATACAATCAGTACAGGTGACCCGGAGATTAATAATTTCCATTATAATGAGCGAAGCCCGTATGTATTTAACAGCCTGATGGAAGTATTAAACAGCCAGAACATAGATGAAGCAAAGAGAGGCTATATAGCCGGAACTGCAACAAATGCAGGATTCCGCATGACTTCTGATTTAAAGGAAGTGAACGATGGATATCTGTGGCTCAGATTCTACGGTGGTGGTGCTTACTTTGCGGAATATAAACTTGATTTGGATGGCAAGAGCTGGAAGATAGATGTTCCGTTCCCTTATAATGGTTCAAGCAGTAATGGAGCTCAATATAAGAGTAAAAGCCATAATGGTCAGGTTGTGTTTGGTTCACCATGTTATGCACGAATCGGTGTGAATGACAGAGTGCAACTGGAACTTGCGGAAAGCGGCAATGGAAAGAATAACTGGAAGTTTGGTACAACAGACCTTCATTATACAATTCTTGACAGCCGGGCTCCACAGCAGGTTGGTGTTAGCTGCCTTGCTCTCGGACAGTATAAAGCAGGTGAGCAGATTTCGATTACTGTTCATTATGATGAAGTAATCAAGTCCGCATCCAACATAGGACTTTCAGAAGTGGCAAATATTCCTTTGACAAATGTGCAGTATGCGGGAGGAGAAGGAACAAACGCGCTCACATTTACGGCAACATTGACACAAGACTTTGAAGTGACACCGGATGTGAATAATGCGATTAAGAATCTCAAACCTGTAACAGGTACGGTGAAGGATATTTTTGGAAATTAATCTGTAGACAAAAGAGAAAAGAAAAAGTATAATTTCAAAAGAAAAAACGGCAGGGCACCATTTACGTGGTGTCCTGTTGGCATTATACTGTGAACACTTGGTGAGGTTTTTCCGAGCTTAGTGACCGATGGTGTTACCTCTTTTGTTGAGAATAGAAATATGCATTAGTATAAGATGGCGGAGAAGATAGAATGAAAAAAATGTATAGAAAATGTCGGCTTTTATGTGTGGTGCTGATAGTGGTAAGTATTCTGCCGCTAGTTGCCGGATGCGGGAAGAAGAAAACGGATACACCGGTCCGAGTGGCTGTAATAGATACCGGTATTTCAACCAAAGCTATTCCGGAGAAAAATATCGCAGAGGGAAAGAATTATGTGAATTCCGAACAATCTACGGAAGATACATATGGACATGGAACAGCAGTGGCATCGATTATCCTGAGTAATGCACCTGATGTGCAGCTAGTACCTTTAGTAAGCAATGTTTACGAAGACGGAAAAATCAAGCAAGTAGAAAATGATACATTGGCTGAGATGATTCGGGATGCAGTGGATATATATCAGTGCAAGATTATCAATTTGAGTGCAGGTCTTATTTTGGATAAAACATCTGTAAGACAAGCGGTAGAGTATGCCCAGGAGAAAGATGTTCTGGTTATTGCGTCGGCAGGTAATGATTATGCTGAAAATGGTGCAGTGAAATATTATCCGGCAGCTTACACAAGTGTCTTGGCAGTGGGAGCATTGAATGCAGATGGAACTGATATCGCAGCATTTTCCCAGAGGGGAGAATGGGTGGATACCTATGCAGTCGGGGAAAATGTGAAAATCAAGACATTAAGCGGAAATACTCGTATAAGTGAGGGAACATCTTATTCGGCGGCGAAGGTGACCGCGGAAGCAGCTTTGGAGATAGAAAAGAAACCTGAGATTACGGTGGATGAGTTGAAAGAATTATTATGTGAGTAGAAAAAGAACAAATGTTCGAAAAAGACTTGCAATGTAGAAC
>JBNMIW010000232.1:0-3491 GCA_050873485.1 Lachnospiraceae bacterium
CTCCTGAAGAAAGAATATTGGAAATATGCTCACTCACTGTAGCATGCTTAACATCAAATAATTCTTCCATTTGTTTCTGTGTCAACCATACAGTTTCTAATTCTGGGCTTAACTCAACTTCAAGATTTATATCACCATCTGTAAATAAAACAATTTCATTTTTCAAAAATATCACCACCTATTACATCAAATAATTAATCGCATCTTTAACAGTCATACATGTAGCACACTCCTACAAATTTTGTTACTCACATGATATCATATTTTTTCTTCAATTACATCCACCTAATTTTAATAAACTGTCATTCGTCTCGCTTCTGTAACCAGCATCCGGTTAATCTTCTCCTGTATTGTTTCCTTTGCATCTTCATTGAATACACCAGTAATAATGAAATCTGTTTTAAGGACATTGTGTGTCTAATATGAAAAAAGTCATGAAATCGTAAGAATTTAATAAGGATTTGAGAATATATGAATCCTCCTGTTCTGATAGGATAGATATAACGTTAGTTGTATCGGCATGATCGGAACAGGAGGATTTTTTATGGATATGGGATTACAATTAGATGATAGAGAAGAAGTTCAGGTATGGGATGGTATATATAAGGAAATATCCGGGACGGAAGAACTCCGTGGGGAAAATACATCGGAGACAGCAAGGAAAGTAAGCCGGCGGCAACAGATCCGGATGCAGAAAAGAAGGAAGAAGATTGCCAGACGACGCAGGAGAAGAAAGGTTCTTGGTATGGCACTGTTATGTGTTGGTGCATATATTTTATTACAGATAGCAGGAAGTGTGATTGGAAATTTTGCGGGTGCGTTTTCTTTCCGGCTAGGAAAGAAAGCAACCGTGGTTCCAGACTCTAAGTATACATCGAATACACCACAGGTGTTAGACGAGAAGGAAGTGCAGCAGAAGCTACAGGCATTGGCACAGAAATATCCGGAGTTTGAAGAAGTCTATGATAATGCAGATGCGTATCCACAGAAACTGTTAGTAGCACTTTGTAATAATCCGGAAATGATTGATTTTGTAAAAGGGTATCTCGACGCAGATGGTTTTGGTGAGGGCTGGCTGACAAAGAATGAATTGTCACAGAGATTTCCACTTTTGCTGCAATGGGACAAGCGATGGGGTTATATTCCTTATGGGGATAATGTGATCGGATTGTCGGGATGTGCACCGACCTGTCTTTCTATGGTGATCGTGGGATTGACAGGAAATAAGGATGCTACACCGGATGCAATCGCACAGTATGCTACGGATAATGGTTATTATGTAGATGGAGTAGGAACGGCATGGAGTCTGATGACCGAAGTAGGCGGTTATGGGGTAGTAGGGCAGGAGACAACGTTAAGTGAAAGTAATGTATATAATGAATTGGAGAGCGGTCATCCGATCATATGCAGCATGCGACCGGGCGATTTCACAAGTGTAGGACATTTTATTGTATTAACCGGAATGGAGGACGGTAAGATCCGGGTGAATGATCCGAACAGCCTGACCAGAAGCAGGCAGTTGTGGGATTATGATACGTTAGCAGATCAGATTAGTAACTTGTGGGTGTTTGTAAAGGGATGATGATGTGTCATTACGCATAAAAATGAATGGGTTAAAGACAGGTCTATTTCCCGGCTTGCAGGATGACGGTAACTGTTGTAAAATATATATATCTATGGAATCAAGCAGACCACATGGCAGAGGATGATTGCTATGTGGTCTTAACGTGTTTTCGGTAAGAATAGGAATTAAGAGATGAATAAGCGAACATTAAGAGTATTAGAATATTATAAGATCATTGAGCGGTTGACAAGCTTCGCAACATGTCCGGCAGGAAAACGGATGTGTGAACGGTTAAAACCATCCACTGATCTGGTGGAGATTACAAAAAGTCAGGAAGAGACTGCGGATGCATTGAAGAGAGTATATCAGCAGGGAAGTCTTTCCTTTTCCGGGGTGTATCCGATCGGTGAGGCGATGAAGCGGGTAGCGGTAGGCGCAAGCCTTTCCATTCCGGAATTGCTAGATATTGCAAAATTGTTGCAGGTTGCAGGACATGCCAGACAATATGGGGAACAATCGCAGGACAAAGACGAGGAAGGCGTGAATACCAGACAGGATTCCCTGACCGGATATTTTGAGAGCCTGATGCCGTTAGAGCATTTATCAAGAGAGATCAATCGTTGTATTTTATCTGAGGATGAAATTGCGGATGATGCATCCGCAGCATTGAAAGACATTCGGAGAAACATGAAAGCAACCAACGGTAAAGTGCATGATGTATTGAATGGTATTGTGTCCAGACAGACGAATCAGAGCATGTTGCAGGATGCAATTGTTACGATGCGTAACGGACGGTATTGTATTCCGGTTAAATCAGAGTACAAGGGGCAGTTTCCGGGTATGGTGCACGATCAGTCATCAACCGGTTCTACATTTTTTATCGAACCTATGGCGGTTGTGAATCTGAATAATGAACTGAAAGAATTAGCGGCAAAAGAGGCAATGGAGATCGAGAAGATCCTGGCTCGTTTAAGTGAACAGGTGGCACTGTCAAAGGATGCGTTAGAAAGTAACGTGGAAGTGCTGACAAAGCTGGATTTCATTTTTGCCAAAGCATCCTATGCCAAATCGTATGATGGTACGGAGCCGGAACTGAATACGGGAGGCAGAACCAATCTGAAACAGGCAAGGCATCCGTTGCTGGAACGTCATTCGGTTGTTCCGGTAGATATCCGGTTAGGGGATGAATATACGATGCTGATCATTACCGGACCGAATACAGGTGGTAAAACGGTATCGCTGAAAACATTGGGACTGCTTACGTTGATGGGACAGTCCGGATTGCACATTCCGGCATTTCAAGGTTCGACACTTGCGGTTTTTGAGGATGTATTTGCGGATATTGGGGATGAGCAGAGTATTGAACAGAATTTGAGTACATTTTCTTCCCATATGACAAATGTGGTATATATTATGAAACATGCAACACCGCATGCATTAGTCTTGTTTGATGAGTTAGGCGGTGGGACGGATCCGGTTGAGGGTTCCGCACTTGCCATATCCATATTGAATGATCTGCATAACCGGGACATCCGGTGCATGGCAACGACGCATTACAGTGAGTTGAAGACATTTGCCATGACCACACCGGGTATTGAAAATGCTTGTTGTGAATTTGATGTGGAAACTTTAAGTCCGACTTATCATTTGTTGATCGGAATTCCGGGTAAATCCAATGCGTTTGCGATTGCAAAGAAATTAGGGATGGCAGATCGTGTGATTGAAAGTGCAAAGTCACAGATTGACAGCAGCACTGTTGATATGGAGGCGCTGCTTGCGGATCTGGAACAATCCAAAAGAACGATTGAACAGGAGCAGGCAGAGATTGCAGCCAATAAAGAGGAAATACAAAAATTAAAAGACCGGTTAGCTTCTAAGAATGAGCATATCGAACAGAGAAAACAGGATATTCTCCGTAATGCAAGAG
>JBNMIW010000233.1:0-3458 GCA_050873485.1 Lachnospiraceae bacterium
CACCCGAACCAGATTGCGTTAGAGGATCTGGAACGCGTATTTATCGGAATGGGCTATGAAGTAGTAGAAGGACCGGAAGTAGAGTATGATAAGTATAACTTTGAACTTCTGAATATTCCGGCAAATCACCCGGCAAAGGATGAGCAGGATACGTTCTATATTACAAAAGATATTTTGTTAAGAACACAGACATCACCGGTACAGGCAAGAATTATGGAACAAGGCAAGCTTCCGATCCGTATTCTTTCTGCTGGACGTGTGTTCCGTGCGGATGAAGTAGATGCAACACATTCGCCATCCTTCCATCAGGTAGAGGGACTGGTTGTGGATAAGAATATTACGATGGCGGATCTTAAGGGAACATTGGCACAGTTTGCAAAAGAGTTCTTTGGTGAGAAGACACAGGTAAAATTCCGTCCGCATCATTTCCCATTTACTGAGCCATCTGCTGAGGTAGATATTACCTGCTTTAAGTGTGGTGGTAAAGGATGCCGTATGTGTAAAGGAAGCGGCTGGATTGAGATTCTTGGTTGTGGTATGGTTCATCCACATGTATTGGAGATGTGTGGTATTGATCCGAAGGAATATCAGGGATTTGCATTTGGTATTGGATTAGAGAGAATCACATTGCTGAAGTATGAGATTGACGATATGAGACTTCTCTATGAAAACGATACAAGATTTTTAGGACAGTTTTAGCGAAGACGAGCAATGCACACTAGAAATCTTAGAGACGGAGGCAGGCTTGCCTGGCTTCCGGCGAGGAAGATTTCTGGTGTATAGTGCGAAGCACGGAAATCGAGATACCGGAAGGTATCGAGACTAGCATTGCGGTTAATATAGAAGTGAAAGAAAGGAAATGAATTATGAATACACCAATATCATGGATGAAAGCGTATGTTCCGGATCTTGACGTGGACGTACAGGAATTTGTAGATAAAATGACATTATCAGGTTCTCATGTGGAAGGTTATGAGAAGAAAGACAAGAACTTAGAGAAAATCGTAGTTGGACGCATTGAGACAATGGAGAAACATCCGGATGCGGATAAATTAGTTGTCTGTCAGGTAAATGTTGGTTCTGAGAGCCTTCAGATCGTTACCGGTGCAAAGAATGTGAAAGTAGGAGATCTGATCCCATTGGTATTAGATGGTGGTAAGGTTGCCGCTGCACATGGGGATGACAACGAATATCCGGATGGAATCAGAATCAAGAAGGGTAAGCTTCGTGGTGTAGAGAGTAATGGTATGATGTGCGGAATCGAAGAATTAGGTTCTTCCAGAGATTTCTACCCGGAAGCACCGGAAGATGGTGTATATGTATTCCCAGAGGGCTCTTCCGTAAAGCCGGGGGATGATGCAGTACATGCATTAGGATTGGATGACACCGTAGTGGAGTATGAGATTACCTCAAACCGTGTGGACTGTTTCTCAATGATCGGTATGGCAAGAGAAGTTGCAGCAACATTCCGTAAGCCATTTTACCCACCGGTTGTAACAGTGAAGGCAAATGATAAGGATGTAAATGATTTTGTCAAGGTTACAGTAAAGGATCACGATCTGTGTTCCCGTTACTGTGCAAGAGTGGTAGAGAATATTAAGATCGGACCTTCTCCAAAGTGGATGCAGGATCGCTTAAAGGCAATGGGAATCCGTTCTATCAATAACCTGGTAGATATTACGAACTATATTATGGAAGAATATGGTCAGCCAATGCATGCATATGATCTGGATACGATCGCAAATCATGAGATAATTGTAAAACGTGCAAATGATGGCGATACATTTGTTACATTAGATGGTCAGGAACGTAAGATGGATTCTAACATTTTAATGATCTGTGATGGCGAAAAGGAAGTTGGTATTGCCGGTATCATGGGAGGAGAGAACTCCATGATCACTGACAATGTAAAGACCGTATTATTCGAAGCTGCCTGCTTTGACGGAACCAATATCCGTCTTGCTTCTAAGAGAATTGGTTTACAGACAGATGCATCTTTCAAGTTCACAAAAGGATTAGATCCAAATACAGCAATGGAAGCAATCAATCGTGCCTGTCAGTTAGTAGAAGAAATGGGCTGTGGCGATGTTGTTGGCGGTGTTGTTGACATTTATCCGGAACCGGTAAAAGAGAAAGTATTGGAGTTTGAGCCGGATCGTTATAACAAATTATTGGGAACTAACATTTCGAAGGAAGAAATGCTTACTTATCTTACAAAGTTAGAGTTGGTATATAATGAGCAGGATAACACATTGACGATTCCAACATTCCGTCAGGATCTGAATTGTGCTGCCGATATCGCAGAGGAAGTTGCAAGATTTTATGGATATGATAATATTCCGGTTTCTCTTCCAAAGGGAGAGGCTACCGTTGGTAAGAAACCATTTGATCAGCGTGTACAGGATATTGCGAGAGAGATTTGTGAACGTAATGGATTTTCCGGTGGAATGACATATTCATTTGAAAGTCCTAAGGTATTTGATAAATTGTTATTACCGGAAGATGCGATGGAGCGTCAGGCAATCGTGATCGCCAACCCATTAGGTGAGGACTTCTCTATTATGAGAACCGTTTCTTTAAATGGTATGTTGACTTCTCTTGCAACAAATTATAATAGAAGAAATAAGGTTGCCAGATTATACGAACTGGGTAACATTTATCTTCCAAAGGCATTACCACTTACTGAGTTGCCGGATGAGAAGATGCGTTTAACACTTGGTATGTACGGAGCAGGTGATTTCTTTGACATGAAAGGTGTTGTGGAAGAGATCTTCGATAAATTAGGAGTAACCGGAGCAGAATGTGAACCATCAAATGATATCCCATATTTGCATCCGGGTCGTCAGGCTCGTATCCGGAAGGGTAAATTAGACTTAGGTTTCATTGGACAGATTCATCCGGAGGTAGGAGATAACTACAACCTAAAGACGGAAGCTTATGTTGCTGTTATTAATATGGAAGTGATTACCATGCTTACTAATTTTGATCGTAAGTATGAGGGTATTGCTAAGTTCCCAGCCAGCACCAGAGATCTGTCAATGGTAATGGATAAGGGATTATTCGTAGGACAGATCGAGCATGTCATTAAGAAAAATGCAGGTAAGATCTTAGAAAGTTGTGAACTTTTTGATGTATATGAAGGTGAGCAGGTAGGAGCAGGCAAGAAGTCTGTTGCATTCTCATTGATCTTCCGTGCAAAAGATCGTAACTTAGAGTCAGCTGAAGTTGACAAAGCAGTCGAGAAAGTTCTGGATGCACTTCGCCAAATGGGCATCGAATTAAGAGCATAAAATATTATACCCTTGCACAGCGTGAATGCCGGATGTGTGAGGGCACATGCGAAAGAGTATGAATAAGCCATGTATGCTTATCTTTATGGTACGCAGGCACGTTTGCACTTATACTGCCTACGCAGCGGTGCTAGGTTCGTAAGAACCTCACCAAGCACCGGCGTAGAC
>JBNMIW010000234.1:0-3426 GCA_050873485.1 Lachnospiraceae bacterium
ATTTTATTGTGAGTCTTATTAGATATTGCAAGCCTTAGTGTCTGTTGCGTACGAGCCATAATGCGAATGTGCCTGCGGTGATATTGTTGTGCCTATACAACTGATACCACATCTTAACTATTTCGCACGTGCGTTGTACTCACGCTGTGCAAGGGTGATGATTCTTCAGCCAGGGAAGGAGCTGTGGTAATGTATCTATATACACATCACTAATGTTACGAATCGTCTGTACATTTTCGGCGGAATACGGTTCATAAACCGCTGCCACGGTAAGACCCGCTTTCTTAGCTGTAACCATGGAATGCAGCGAATCTTCTACCATAATAAGATCTTTACATGGTACTCCAATACACTGCGCCACTTTCTCATAATATTCGGTATAACTTTTGCTATATCCAATATCCGTACAGGTATAGATTGCGTCAAAGCAATTCCACACACCAAGATTGGATAAGGCTCCTCGGACATTCTCTGTCTCCGATGCAGTAGCCAGATACAGATGATATCCCCGCTTCTTGAGTTCCTGTATCGTCTCCTGCATTCCCGGTCTGGCATCTGCCTGCCAGTAACGTTTCCGGATAAATGCTGCTACTCCATCTGCCAATGCGTGATCTGTGACATCAATCTGCGGATATAATTGCTTAATATAGGCTGCCGCCTCTAACAGACTTAATGTAGCACAGTCCGTATCAATTGAAGATGCAGCATCTATGTTCCAAACCTGCTTTAGATACAGACTTGCAGAATGTTCCCAGATTGGCATGGAATCGATCAGCACACCATCCACATCAAATATAATATGTTCCCACTGTTTTATCATATCACCACTCCATTACAGTGATCTATTTCATGCTGAATGATCTGTGCCATTTTTCCAGAATATTTTCCATGCTGTTTCTTAAAGTTCTGATCCAAATAGTCTACCTCAATCTCCTGATATCTTATACAGGATCTTGCTCCTTTTAGTGACAGGCATCCTTCCTCTGTCTCATATTCGCCAGTCTTACCGACAATAACCGGATTGATCATTGCAATCTGAAATGGTCCCGTTGCCACAACAATTATATTCTTCTTCACGCCAATCATATTAGCCGCCATTCCCACACAGTGATCCAGATTTGCTCTCAAAGTGTCTAACAGATCCACAACCACTTGCTTGTCCGCCTCCGTCGCATCTACTGACTTTTGTGCAAGAAATAATGGATCTCTCATTATCTTCCTTACCATTTGTCTACTCCCTTTTTAATATTATTAAATGCACACCATATTCCAAAAAATCCTTAGCAAATGAAAATTTCAATCTGATAACCTCCATGCCAGCTCATTCAAGAATCTCATATATACACCGTCAAAAAAAGGGTTATCTGTAAACAAACTATCTACACAATAACCCTTCTCTATTATACTCTTACTCTCTAACCGCTTCCTGCTATGCGGAATTTCATTCCTTACTCTACGGAATAGTTCGGTGCCTCCTTGGTAATCTGGATATCATGCGGATGACTCTCTTTCAAAGAAGCTGCAGAGATCTGAACAAACTCAGCTTTCTCATGTAAGTCTTCAATCGTCTTAGCTCCACAGTAACCCATACCGGAACGAAGTCCGCCAAGTAACTGGAATACGGTATCTTCTACTGTTCCCTTATATGCAACACGTCCTTCTACACCTTCCGGAACTAACTTCTTAGCATTTGCCTGGAAGTAACGATCCTTACTTCCGTTCTCCATAGCTGCAATAGAACCCATACCACGATATACCTTGTACTTACGTCCCTGATATAACTCAAACTGTCCCGGTGACTCGTCCGTTCCTGCAAACAGACTACCCATCATACAAACATTCGCACCTGCTGCCAATGCCTTAGTGATATCTCCTGAATACTTGATACCGCCATCTGCAATAACCGGAATACCATATTCCTTGGCTACATCATAGGCATCCATGATCGCTGTGATCTGCGGAACACCGATACCTGCAACAACACGGGTTGTACAGATAGAGCCTGGTCCGATACCGATCTTAACTGCATCTACACCCATCTTAATCATAGCTTCTGTACCACTTCTGGTTGCAACGTTACCGGCAATAACCTGAAGATCCGGATACTTGTCACGGATCAGCTTAAATGTCTTAAGCACGTTAGCAGAATGACCATGTGCTGTATCAATTACAATCGCATCTACCTTAGACTTCACTAACTCATCTACACGGTCTGTGATATCCGGTGTTACACCAACGGCTGCTGCACAAAGAAGTCTTCCCTGAGAATCCTTTGCTGAATGTGGATACTTGATTGTCTTCTCAATATCCTTAATCGTAATCAATCCTTTAAGATTATAATTGTCATCTACGATTGGAAGCTTCTCTTTACGAGCCTCACCTAAGATCTTCTTCGCTTCCTCTAATGTAATGCCCTCTCTTGCCGTAACCAAACCTTCTGATGTCATAGACTCCCGAATCTTCTTCGTATAATCTGTCTCAAACTTCAGATCTCTGTTTGTGATGATACCAACCAACTTACCGTTCTCACAGATTGGAACGCCGGAAATACGGAACTTAGCCATTAACTTATCCGCATCATCTAATGTATGTTCTGGTGAAAGAGAAAATGGATCTGTAATGACACCATTCTCTG
Organism: Lachnospiraceae bacterium; assembly: GCA_050873485.1. Lineage (GTDB taxonomy): Bacteria > Bacillota > Clostridia > Lachnospirales > Lachnospiraceae > CAG-590. The sequence goes on from JBNMIW010000234.1 coordinate 2,636, forward strand.
AACGCTTAACCTTATCTACTTCCTCCGCCTGTGCCTCGATCGACATGTTCTTATGGATAACTCCAATACCACCCTGTCTGGCCATTGCGATTGCCATTCTGTGCTCCGTAACGGTATCCATTCCGGAACTCATAAGAGGAATCTGTAACTGAATCTTCTTTGTAAGCTGTGTTCTCAAATCAACGTCATTTGGGATTACTTCTGAATATGCTGGAACTAATAAAACGTCGTCAAAAGTAATACCTTTTCCAATAATTTTACTCATTTTCTCTTCTGCCCTTTCTTGATATTTTGTAATGTTAATCCTCATATACACAAATGTATAACTTGATATATTCGACTCCGTCTAACAGTAACGGCACACAAATCGGATCAATATCCGACTTAATCTGCAGATCCGTTCCTACCATAGAGATCGGAGGTGTTATATCAATTAACTTACCTTGTGTAGAGAATATTGTCGCTGTGTTTCCCATGATCATGTTACTAAGCTCATTCAAAGCTGAACATGCCATCTCGTCTAACTCCGCAATCGGCATTCCAAACATCATCTTGCTTGCAATATCTTTTGCATGTTCTAATTCCATCGTTAAAACAGCCTGTCCTTTCATCTGTCCGACAACACCTACCGTAATTGTATATGTCGGTTTCTTAAAGGAAAAATCAGCAAATGAAGGTTTCCCTACCGCGAGCTTCAATTGGGTTACACTTTCAAAAATGCTGATTGTTGACTGTAAAAACGGGTTAATGTTATTAACATCTAGTGCCTTCCTCATCGTAGTCCTCTTTTC
>JBNMIW010000235.1:0-3422 GCA_050873485.1 Lachnospiraceae bacterium
CTGCAGGTAATGGCACCGCAATCTTATTATCAAATCTTCCCGGACGAACCAGTGCTGGATCCAAATCCTTGATACGATTTGTCGCTGCCATCACGACTACTCCATCCGCGTTTTCAAAACCATCCATCTCTGCCAGCAATGCATTAATAGTTTGTCTATTTTCAGAATGATCTGAACCTCCACCTCTTACTGTTCCAACCGCATCAATCTCATCAATAAATACAATACACGGCGCATTCTTCTTCGCCTCGGCAAACAGATCTCTTACACGGGAAGCACCGACACCAACAAACATTTCCACAAAATCTGAACCGGAAATGGTAAAGAACGGTACATGTGCTTCGCCGGCTACCGCTTTGGCAAGTAACGTCTTACCGGTTCCCGGAGGACCTACCAGCAGGATTCCCTTTGGAATTCTTGCACCTAACTCAATATACTTATTCGGACTCTTCAGGAAGTCTACGATCTCCTCCAAATCCTCTTTTTCTTCTTTCAGACCTGCCACTTCATTAAATGTGATCTTGTTGTCTCCATCCGATGTCATCTTCGCGCGGCTCTTACCAAAGTTCATCATGGAACCACCACCGCCACCGGCATTCTGCATACCTGCAAACATCATAACGACAACGATCATAGCAACCAGACCTAACACATATGGCAGCATCTTCTCAAGCATGCTCGGTCGAACCACGTCACTCATCTCAAAGCTGACATTAATATCATTGTCCTCCGACAACGTATTATACAACTCCTGGAATTCCTTCACATCCGTAACATAAAAACGGACAAGACTACGATCCTTCATGGTAATCTCTACCGTACCGGTCGGAACTTCCGCATTCTGCTGCACATAGACGGAGGCAATATTGCCATCTTTGAAATCCTTCGAAAATTCTGTCTCTGTGTAGCTTAAGTCTACATTCTGATTTCCGCCCTGTAATAAGTAAAACACTCCAAAAATCAAGGCAAACAATATTACATAAGAAATCAGACTTCTTTTCAGATTTCTGTTCATTCTCATTAATCTCCTTTATATCACTCTTGCACAACCACACCAATATATGGAAGATTCCGGTGTCTCTGTGCATAGTCAAGACCATATCCCACCACAAATTTGTCTTCAATAACAAATCCGCAGTAATCAGTCTCTATATCAGCCGTTCTTCTGTCCGGCTTATCTAACAATGTAACAATCTTAAGGCTCTCCGGATTCCGTGCTCCCAACAGTTTCTTAAGATGAAACAGTGTATTACCGGAATCAACAATATCCTCAACGATCAATACATTCTTACCTTCAATATCTTCATCCAATTCTTTTTTAATGGTAATATTACCAGCGGAAACCATACCGTCTCCATAAGAAGAAACCGACATAAAATCCATTGTCACAGGAACTGTTATTCTCTTCGCAAGCTCACACGCAAAGAAAATGCTGCCTTTCAAAATAATCACTAAATGAAGTTCTTTGCCCGCATAATCACGGTTCAACTGGTTTGCAAGTTCACAGATCCGGGCATCTACCTTCTCTTCCGAAATCATCTCATCAATATGATAGTTCATCGTTTACTCCTTCGTATCTCAACTCTAATATATATTGTGTGTTTGCATATACCCGATATCCTTCACTTCTCCGAACTCCGACAATCCATAAAATATCATTGTCACATGCAACAACCGGCACATCCATTCTCTGCTTCTCCGGTATCTTTGCATCAATAAAATACCGCCGCAGTTTCTTTCTGTTGCCATCCTTATCAATCGTCAGATAGTCGTTTTCCATTGGTTTTCGAATATACAACGTATTCTTTATTGTATCACAACCAAAGAATTTCGTATAGTTATTTTTAGAATTTCTAATATTAATCAATAAATTCTCTCGATTATCCTCTGTCATATTCCGAAAATCCAGCATGGTTGCAGACAAAATGCTTCCATTGTCGAGAACATATCGTTGCTCTTCTCCACGCTTCAAGGTATCCAGATCAAGAACCTGCATCGTTCCCTGATCATGTTCCGCCTCCTTTTCAAAGCATTTCCCAATTATCAGCTTTTCATACGAAGTAACTGCCCGCACACCATAAGGCAGCATACATTTTTTCCCGGTCTGTCCAGCTAACAATTCATTCACCGCCTGCACATGAACTGCCGTAATATCCTTTTTGTGCTCTCCTGCCATGCAGATCAACCGATACAATACCGAGCGGATCAATACCGTTTCCTGCCGCCGCAACTGCTTACGGTCTAACACATAATCACCCTGTGCATTCCGTTCTATATTCTTCTCTATATAGATATTGACCATACTTTGCAAAAAATCCTCATACTCCGATGCCTGTTTTGCAAATTCCGCAATATGCGCTACTGCCTGTGCATTGATGCTTTGCATTTCCGGAAGCACTTTGTTTCTCAATCGGTTTCTGGAATATTCATTCTCACGGTTTGTATCATCCTCATTCCACGCCTCTTGTTTTCGTGCAACGTATGCCATTAATTCTTCTTTTCTGCAATCAAGAAACGGTCGGATCATCTTATACTTCCTGCCGCTTTGTGTATCCTGCCATTCACTGACCGGAAGCATCCCCCGCATTCCTGCAAGCTGGCTTCCGCGGATCAGATGAAACAATACCGTTTCTGCCTGATCATCCATGTGATGGGCAACCGCTATCGTTCCTGCATTTATCTGTTGTGCCACCTCCGCAAAATGACGATAACGACATAGCCGCCCCATCTCTTCCTCCGACATTCTCTCCTGCTTTGCAAGTTCCGGAACATCATCATAAAACACAGAACATGAGACTTCCAATCTCTCGCATAGATCACGGACAACTTTCACATCCCGCTCTGCCTCTTTCCGAATGCCATGATGAACATGTACCACATGCAATGTCAGATTCCATTCTCTGCATACCTCGGAAAGCATCAAAAGGAGTGCAACCGAGTCTACACCTCCGGATACCCCTAATACAATGCAGTCTCCCTTGTCTACCATATGATGTTCCATCATATATTGTCGTACTTTCTCCGTCATTTTATCTCCTTCATGTTTGAATTCCGGCAGGCATATATTCCTTATCGTTCCCACACACCAGCCACCAGAATCGTGCTGTCATCCCGCATCTGTCCTCTTTGCATGGATACGATCTCCTGCATGATCATGTCTGCCATTTTCTGTGCATTGTTCGTATCCGCATTGGCGATCAGATCTGCAAGATACGTCTCCTTATTCTCAAACAGGATACCGTCTAATACCCCATCACTTACCATTACAATAATATCCCCATGATATAGCTTTCTCTCGCAGGTGTCAAATTCTACCTGTTCCAACACACCCACCGGAAGTGATGTGGAACGGATACACTCTACCTGCCCTTTTCTCCGTATAAATGTTGTCGATGCACCAAGTTTCACAAAATCCGTCATTC
>JBNMIW010000236.1:0-3420 GCA_050873485.1 Lachnospiraceae bacterium
CTGCATACCGATTCGATGAATTCCGCTATACCCTTCCCCGATTCGGTTCTGAATCTGCCGCAAAGGAGTTAATATTGTCTGTCTGGTCTTATTCGGTGCCAACTCTCTAAGACCATCCGCCGTTGGAAGTTCCAAATTCGTACTCATACGATCTGCTAAATACCCAACCATCTCTATCACCTGCGGATCCGCTCCCGGAATCGCCTTCACATGTATGTATCCGTTAAAATGATATTGCTCCCGTAACAACTTCAATGCAATGTATATCTCTTCCATAGTCGCAGTTGGATTGTTCCGGATACCGGAACTCAAAAACAACCCTTCAATATAGTTGCGCCGATAAAACTGCATCGTAAGTTCACAGACCTCCTCCGGTGTAAAAGAAGTCCGTAACGTATCATTTGACTTCCGGTTCACACAGTATTTGCAATCATATATACATTCATTTGTATAAAGAATCTTAAGTAGCGAAACACATCTTCCATCTGCCGAAAAACTATGACAAATGCCGCAAGCTGCTGTATTACCGGTCATTCCCTTCTTCCCTTTGCGATCTACACCACTTGATGTACAAGCCACATCATACTTGGCGCCATCTGCAAGAATTGTTAATTTCTCCTCTAATGATAAATCTTCCATTATCGTCATAGCACTTACCTCAAATCTGCCTATTCATAAACACCCAAATTCAGAACATACATTCCGAACATTTGTTCTAATTGTAATTTACCATATTATTGTTACTCTTTCAAGAGGAAATTCTAACCATTTCAAGACAATAAAAAACCTCTCAAACAGACGTGTTCTCACTTTGTCTGTTCAAGAGGATATTTATCTATATCATCTCATTCATGATCAGCATCAGTACAAATCCTGCCAATAACGAATAGGTTGCCACTCTCTCATACCCGTGACTATGTGTTTCCGGAATCATTTCATCACTGATAATATACAACATCGTCCCACCTGCAAATGCAAGTGCAAACGGAAGTACCGCTCCGGATATCCCTGCTAAATAATACCCGATAAATGTTCCTATCACCTCAATAAATCCGGTAACTGCCCCTAATAAAAAAGCCCGTTTTCGTTTGACTCCCGCCATGATAAGCGGCGATACCGTAACAATTCCCTCCGGAATATTCTGCAACGCAATACCGATTGCTACCGTAAGTGCTGCTCCCTTATCTTCGCCGGCAAACCCGACTCCGGCAGCCATACCTTCCGGCAGATTATGAATCGCAACCGCCAACATAAACAGCAATGCTCCATCCAGATTTTTGTTATGTTCATGTTTTTCAATATCAACTCCGGATAATTTGTGTAAATGCGGTGTCAATCGATCCATTGCATTTAAAAACAACGCACCAATAAAAATTCCTGCAACCGGAAGCCATATTTTTCCCTCGCCCGCCATATTCATAGCCGGCAGGATCAAACCAATCACCGCAGCCGCCAACATAATGCCTGCCGCAAAACTCAATATCATATCATTTACTTTATGGGATACATTATGGAAGAAAAATCCAATAAGCGATCCCACAATCGTTGCGCCGCCAACCCCAATGGCAGTAATCAAAACAACTCTCACATATTCCTCCTGTCATTAAAAGCCAAAATCTTCATAATCCGCTTTCGTATATCTATGATAGATCACATGGCACATTTCATTTGTAATACAATAACGATAATCGTCCGGTTTTCCATCTTCAAAATATACCAGATAATCAAATTCCCCATTGTCAACTTTTTCTATATGCACGCAATCCGAATAGGCGTGAAATACCGCAAATACGTCATCTAACGTACAACCATGTTTTCCCACCGTAGCAATGAATTTGGCAAGAAAACCATCTGTATTCAACCTGTCATGTACATATTTTGCCCCTATCGGTGGTACCGCAACACAGAATCGATCCTTTTTATGGGAAATTTCAATCTTTCCAAGCCTGTTTTCCACCTCATTGGCAAACTGTTCCAAATGCTTCGTCATCATCTCCTCGTCATCTTCCGTATTCAGAAAACGATTCAAGGAACTTAACGGATAATACAATCGAACCGTTTCATCCAGATATCCTAATTTTAATTGTTGTTCCTCTATCATATCAATTATATTGTTCTCTAACATTTCAAACTGCATATTACTCGTCCTTTCTAACATTCCTTTCCCCATACCAGCTCTTCCGACACGTTCTCATTTAATTTGCAGTTTTCCACGGTCCGCGACGATAAAACCAGACAGAAATGCCCATAGAAATCGTCCAGCCAATCGGCCATGCACACCAGATTCCTACGGAACCCAAGGCGGTAGATGCCAAAACAATTGCCAATACCACACGCAGGATCAGATCCGTAAAAGTTCCTACCATAAATTGTTTCATCAGACCTGCTCCACGCAAGATTCCATCTGCCACAAGTTTCACCGATACTACAAAATAAAACGGTGCCAGTATCCGCAGGAAAATAACTCCGGTGTTCAGTGCATCCGGAGATGGATTATCCACAAAGAATTTTATTAGATATTGTCCCACACTTACATATAATAATACAAATGGCACACTCAGCATCCACACCATTTTAATTCCGGCCCGAAATCCTTCCCGGACTCTTGGCAATTTACCTGCACCAATATTCTGTGCCGTAAAATTCGATATTCCATTTCCCAACGTCGTAAATGATGTGATCACAAGGTTATTCAATTTCACAGATGCAGAATATCCCGCAATCACTCCTGCGCCAAATCCATTGATAACACCCTGAATGATAATATTCCCAATCGAAATAAAGCTCTGCTGCAGAATGCTTGGAATCGCAATCATTGCAATCTTACCAAGCAGACTCCACGAAAACCACGCCGTTTTGCCCTCTACCTCAATCCGGTAAAATCTTCGAAATACAACAACCAACGCCAGCACGCAACTGATTCCCTGGCAGATAAATGTTGCCCAGGCAACACCGGCTACTCCCATATGAAAGGATTTTACAAACCAGATGTCCACTAAAATATTAGCAGTCGATGAAAATGCCAGAAACAGAAACGGTGTTTTCGAATCGCCTAATGCTGAAAAAATTCCGGTCGCAATATTGTAAAACAGCAAAAATGGAAATCCCCAAATATAAATGTCTAAATATAACCGGGAATCCTGCATAATATTTTCCGGTGTATGTATGACACGTAATAAACTTCCACCCATCGTAATTCCGAACAGCATAAGCAATACACACAATACCGCACTCGCAATCAATGTTGTATACACTGCTGTTTTCATATCTTTTAGCTTCTTTGCACCGAATAGCTGCGAAACAATAACCGAACATCCTATATTACATCCAAATGCAAATGCAATAAAGATCAGTGTGATCTCATAGCTGTTTCCAACCGCCGACAATGCTTTCTCACCAATAAATTTACCTGCCACCAGA
>JBNMIW010000237.1:0-3414 GCA_050873485.1 Lachnospiraceae bacterium
ATGCTTAAATGCTGTCGGAAAAGTTGCACTGCCAAGTATATGCGCAGTCTCTTCTCTTCCTTCTTCTATTAATGATCCTGTCAATGTAACTTTTGTATCATCATACTGCAATGTTGTATGCTTGTATTGCAATTTGCTTCCATCATAATAAGTAATATTCAGATGGATATAGTGATTGGAGCGATATAAATAGGAAATGTCTAAGTCATATCCTTCACCTTCATATTCTTTGTGCAGGTCCGCCAAGATCTCCGCTGCTCCATCAAATTCTAAAAACTGTTCCTCCGCAATCGGAATCCCTCCATATTCTTTAAATCCCTCGTCCGGATTATAATATAGATAATAGTCACAATGCCCACTAATGTCTTCCTCGCCACTATACACCCGGAGTACCAGATTATTCTTACCCTCCTCAAACAAATATCCTTTTCCCGAAATATTCGGTTCCAATACCTCGTCTGCATTATCAAGGGTATACACAAGCGTATTCTTTTTCCCATTCTCTACACGATGAAGAAACAGATATGATTTGGTTGAATAGTCCACCTTATCCACCGATATCTTTTCATCCTCTGTAAACTTCTCTACAACCAGCTCACAGCCTTGGTCATGCATATACCATAATTTGTATCCATTATCATTTGTAAGGACAAATGCTTCATGTGTTCCATCCTTGTTATAATCACCATATTCGAAGTCGACCACATTTTCGTTATTCACTTCCTCAAACATGGTATACAGATCTCCTCTTGAGAAATCCGTCTTCTCTTTCTCGCTGTCCCGTTCTGTCGTATCCAACATGATCCGGACATTATCCTCCTCCGAATCAGAATCATATTCTGTCTGATTACTACACCCGGTCAAGGATAAAATTCCAATCATCAGCCAAAAAATATATCTGCCTTTCATGTATGTACCCTCCTAACAAAAAGAAAATACAGCCTCTTCCTGTTCTATATCGATTCTTGCTGCCGTTACTTCGATCAATTTCTTCCGCATTCTTTCTGCATCATCAATATATATCTCAATCTGTATACATACATCCTCTCCATACTGACTATCCAGGATCGGAATATTCTCACTGCTTAACAAATATTGTATCTTGCCCAAATCCGTATAATTGGTATGAAGTGTCATCGGTATCATCCGTCTCTTAGTGAGTATCTGTGTATTTTCAATACATATCTTCGCGGCATCTGTATATGCCCGGACAAGTCCACCTGTTCCAAGCAGAGTTCCCCCGAAATAACGTGTGACTACAATACATACATCACAAAGATCATTTCCTTTGATCACTTCTAATATTGGTTTCCCCGCCGTTCCACCCGGTTCGCCGTCATCCGAAAAACGCTGCGTCTGTTGTTCTCCATCCACGCAATATGCAAAACAATTATGTCTTGCATCATAATGTTTCTTCCTTATCTCATTGATAAATGCAAGCGCTTCCTCTTCCGATTCCGTATGTCTTACATATCCGATAAAACGCGACTTCTTTTCTACGATCTCGCCCGTACCTGCTTCTATTATTGTTTTATATTCGTTCATTTGTTAATATCCTCATTTTCACCTGCAATTGCACTATTTCCTATCATATCAGATTTCTGTTGCAAATTCTATACATCTTTGAATAAAGATAGCTTTTTGTGTCCATGTTTGATATAATCAATGTAATAACATTTTCGGAGGCAGGTATGAACTATTCTAAGAAAGTTACAAAGAAAAAGCAAAAAAAACTTGTATCAAAACATACAAAAAATAAAAATAAAATTTCCTATTTAATCTATAAGACTTTTATCTTCCTGTTTTTATTTCTGGTTGTAGTCGGAATGGGAGCCGGAATCGGCATGGTCAAATCTATAATTGATAATGCCCCGGATATTGCAGATATCAAAGAGAGTGTCAAACTGGAAGGTTTCCAGACAACCATTTATGACCAGAACAACAAAGAGGTCACAACACTTTCTACCGCTAACTCAAACCGTGTCTATGTGGAATACAAGGATATTCCTCAGAATATGATCAATGCTTTTGTTGCAATTGAAGATGAGCGATTCTGGGAACATAACGGTATTGATGCCAAAGGTATCCTGCGTGCCTTTTTTGTAGGTATTAAGAATCGTAACTTTTCAGAGGGCGCTTCTACCATAACCCAGCAGTTGATCAAAAACCAGATCTTTAATGTTGGTCTTAATGAGTCCACATTTTTAGATTCTTTAAAACGTAAGATACAGGAACAGTACTTAGCCATCGAATTAGAAAAACAGATTGACAAAAAAGACATCTTAGAACTTTACTTAAACGCTATCTATCTGGGACAGGGTGCCAACGGTATCCAGACTGCTGCAGAGACTTACTTTGGCAAAGAAGATCTAAACGATCTTACTTTATCCGAATGTGCCGTAATCGCAGCGATCACACAAAGTCCGACTTTATACGATCCTGCAGTCTATCCGGAAAATAACCAGACCCGTAAGAATACCGTTTTGCAGAAGATGCTCGATCAACAAATGATCACACAGGCAGAATATGATGATGCCATGTCTGACGATGTATATGCCCGGATTTCTTTGGAGAAGAAGGATAAAAATACCAACAAAAGTTATAATTCTTATTATATCGATACTGTCATCAAAACACTTACAGCCCAACTGGTTGATGAATTGGGATATACCGACACGCAGGCGTATAATGCAATCTACTCGGGCGGTTTGAGTATCTACATCAACCAGGATGAAACTTTACAAAAGATATGTGACTCCGAGATTAACAATCCGGATAACTATCCTGCAACGACCAGTGTCGCACTTAACTATGCCTTAACACTATCCGATCCGAAAAATGGTGACCTGCATAATTATTCCAGCAACGATCTGATTAATTACTACAAAGAAAAGACTGAAAATTCCAAATACAATCTGATCTACTCAAGTGAAGATACCGCCCGTTCCGCTGCAGACGAATTTAAAACAGCGATGATAGAAAAAACAGGTTACAAAGAATTAGCCGAGACATTTTCAACTACAATACAGCCTCAGAGTTCTTTTGTCCTGATCGATCAGTCTACCGGTTATGTAAAGGCAATCTGCGGTGGTCGTGGAACCAAAGACGGCAACCTGACCCTGAATCGAGCCACCGATTCCAAACGCCAGCCGGGTTCTACATTTAAAGTATTATCTACCTATGTACCTGCGTTAGATACTGCCGGCATGACTCTCGCAACAAGCTTCATGGACGAACCGACCAATTACAGTAATGGTACTCCGATCAAGAACTGGTATAGCGGCTATCGCGGACAACAGACGATCCGGACTGCCATCAAGGATTCCATGAATATTATTACCGTAAAATGTTTCCAGGAAGTCACTCCTCAGGTTGGATATGACTATCTGTGCAATATGGGGATCACCACTCTGA
>JBNMIW010000238.1:0-3390 GCA_050873485.1 Lachnospiraceae bacterium
AATAACAAAAAACTTCTGATACCATCTCGCATAATAAAAATGGTACCAGAAGTCCTACATCCAACTTCATCTGATTAAAATAGATCTAAGCCTTCTTAACATATGCCTTTGTATTTCTGCAACTGGCTACCATTTTACAGGCCCTATAGCTTTGCGTCACAATCTTTCGATTGCTTTGCCCGTATATAACTCATTATATAACCTTTCTATATATTGTCAATAACAAATATAAAGCCCCGTGAACGCATGCGTTCCGGGGCTTTGATATACATATATGTGTATAAATTATCTCTTTGAGAACTGTGGAGCACGACGAGCTGCTTTCAAACCGTACTTCTTTCTCTCCTTCATACGTGAATCACGAGTAAGGTATCCAGCCTTCTTTAATGCCGGACGGTTCTCAGCGTCAGCCTCTAATAATGCTCTTGAAATACCATGACGGATTGCTCCAGCCTGACCTGTAAATCCACCACCACGAACATTAACAAGTACATCAAACTTTCCTACTGTATTTGTAGCTACGAATGGCTGATTAACAATAATCTTCAATGTCTCAAGACCAAAGTAATCATCCATGTCTTTCTTGTTAATTGTAATCTTACCTGTACCAGGTACTAAATATACTCTTGCAACACTGCTTTTTCTTCTACCAGTTCCGTAATATCTCTCTGTTTTAGCCACTGCTTTGTCCTCCTTAATTAATACTTAATCTCTAACTCTTTCGGCTGCTGTGCCTGATGATTATGTTCCGGACCAGCATATACATGAAGCTTTGTCATCATCTCGCGTCCTAAAGGTCCCTTTGGAAGCATACCCTTAACTGCTCTGCGGATAACTTCTTCTGGCTTCTTAGCTAAAAGCTCTTTCAATGTTGTCTCTTTCATTCCGCCAACATATCCTGAATAATCATAATATACTTTCTGGTCTAACTTCTTACCAGTTACTTTGATCTTGTCTGCATTTACGATGATAACGTAATCACCAGTGTCGATATGTGGAGTAAAGGTTGGCTTATTCTTACCTCTTAAAACACTTGCGACTTCTGATGCTAAACGTCCTAATGTATGTCCTGTAGCGTCAACTACATACCACTCTCTGTTAATTGTTGATGGGCTTGCCATATAACTCTTCATGGTGTTCCTCCTTAAAATAATTCCAATATAATTCTGTCCTTTGTCCGCTTATGCGGTTCGTTGCAATGTCCGAAACAACGTCTCCGTGCGTCCAATCTGACTCTGGCGACCTGACACTATGTAAAACCGGGGCTATTGGTTTTGCACAGACTCCTTCCGCCGTCACAATTAAGTATTATATTATATCTGTCTACCTATGTCAATGCGTTTTTCTCATTTTTTCCATTATTCAACAGCATTTTGTTCATTTTGCGGATATTCAATCTCCACTAATGTCAATCCGCATGCTGCCGCCTTATGTCCTGCTTTTGTACGGTCCTTTGCATCTAATATTTCCTTGACATACTCCGGCGGGATCATGCCCATCCCCACCTTCATAAGCGAACCTACTATGATCCGTACCATATTATACAAAAATCCATTGCCGTTGATACGAATCTTTACAACATCACCTTCCCGTGTCACGCGAATATAATATATCGTTCGGACTGTATTTTCCACATCGTCTTTCGGTGTACAGAAACTCTTAAAATCATGCTCCCCTACCAGATAATCGGCTGCTTTCTGCATTTTCTCCTCATCCAAATGATAGTACACAAAATGTGAATACAACCGCATTAACGGATTCGGAAACTGCGCATTGTATATCTGATATTCATATGTCTTTCTCGTATCACAATATCGCGGATGAAAGTCCGAAGCAACTTCTTCTGATCTCTGAATACGGATATCATCCGGCAATAGATTATTGATCGCATAGCTGATCTTTTCCGGCGGCATTGTAACATCCGCATCAAACACGGCAACATTTCCCAACGCATGAACACCGGAATCTGTCCTGCTTGCGCCAATTACGGTAATCTCCGTCTTAAAGAACCTGGTAAGTGTCCGGTTGAGCACTTCCTCTACCGTGATTCCATTCTTCTGAATCTGCCAGCCACAATAATGGGTTCCATCATATGCGACTGTTAATTTTATTCTCTTTATCGACATCTTCTTCCTCTCCACCAAACAATTCCATCCACATTTTAATGAATACTTCCCTAAAAAGCTTTTGCAAGTACGATCATAAGTACAAAATAAACAAATAACATACCATATGCTACCCGATCTGCCCGCTGATAACATAATGGTTTCATTTTCGTCCTTCCCTCATCCCCATGATAGCATCTTGCATCCATTGCCAATGCCAGCTCGTTACTTCTGCGTACAGACGACACAAACAGTGGAATAATGATCGGTATCAGTTTTTTGAGACGCACCATCAGATTTCCTTCTTTGAAATCAACTCCGCGTGCCATCTGTGCCTTCATGATCTTATCTAATTCCTCAACCAAAATAGGTACAAATCGCAATGCAATTGACATGATCATCGCAAATTCATGTACCGGAACGTGCAACCGTTTCATCCAGCCAAGCATACTCTCCAAACCGTCCGTTAATGCATTCGGTGTCGTTGTATACGTCATCATACTAGAGCCAATGATCATGAAACACAACCGCAATCCAAGATAAATAGCGGCTTGTAAACCCAGATCTGTAATCTTAAGAAAATGCCACTGTACGATCACGTTAGCTCCCTTTACCGTGAACAGATTGACCACAACCGTAAATAAAATAATAAATCCCAGTGCCTTTAATCCTTTCATGATGAATCGGATCGGCACCTTTGACAACCGGATATAGCATGCCAATGCTACAAATGCAGCAATATATATCACCGGATTTCTTGCAAAAAACAAACTGATCACATAGATAAATGTAATCATAATCTTCACTCTGGGATCTAACCGATGAATGACAGAATCTGTATTATAGAATTGTCCTATCGTCATATCTCTCATCATGCCGTACTACCTGCCTTCTTTCCGCTTCCAACGGATCAGTTCTCCGCAAACTTCTTCCTTTGTGCTATGTTTTACATCAATATCATTTCCCACATCTTTCAATGCATTGAGAATCCGGTTACCGGTCGGAACAGCAAGTCCCAATTCCTCTAATTCCCGCTTCCTGGTAAACACCTTCCAGGTCGGTTCATCATAACAGATCTTTCCCCGGTCCATTACAACGATACGATCGGCGTACTCTGCCACTTCTTCCATAGAATGTGATACTAATATAATTGCAATTCCCTGTCTGATCTGCAAATCTTTTAACATCTTCAATAACTTTTCGGCAGAGTATGGATCCAGGCCTGCGGTTGGTTCATCCAATACCAGATAATCCGGTCGCATGGCGAGAATTCCCGCAATTGCGA
>JBNMIW010000239.1:0-3381 GCA_050873485.1 Lachnospiraceae bacterium
ATCTTGGAATGTGTCTTCAGACCAACCAGACCATAAATTACGTGACAGCCTGCTTTCTCCAGCATCTTCGCCCATCCGATATTGTTTTCCTCGTCAAATCGTGCTTTCAATTCGACTAAAACCGTAACCTGTTTTCCATTCTCAGCCGCCTTTGCAAGTGCCGCAACAATTGGCGAATTACCACTGACACGGTACAGCGTCTGTTTGATTGCTAATACATCCGGATCCTTTGCAGCCTGTGTGATAAAATCAATGACCGGTGTAAATTCATAATATGGATGATGCAATAAGATATCGTGCTCTCTGATCTGTTCAAAGATTCCCCGTTCCTTATCCAATCCCGGAACCGGCTGCGGAATATACTTCGGAAGACGATACTCGTCGAATCCCTCTAGTCCATATGCTTTCATTAAGAACGTGAGATCCAGAGGGCCCTTGATCTTATACACATAATTCTCATCTACATTTAACTGCTCCATCAGCTTCTTCTGAAGACGTTTGTCCATTGTATCGGCAACTTCTAACCGGATTACCTCACCCCATTGCCGTTTCTTAATCTGCTTTTCGATCTCCTTTAACAGATCTGCCGCATCATCCTCATCAATCGTCAGATCAGCATTTCGCATAATACGATATGGGTGTGCACTTAAGATTGTATAGTTTAAGAATAATTTGTCCAGATTCCGCTCAATCACTTCCTCTAACAAAATGATATCCGTCTCGCCTTCTTTTGCCGCCGGCACCTCAACAATTCGCGGAAGTACACTCGGAACCTGCACGGTTGCAATATCAATGACATTTTCCTTCTTCTTATCCTTGATCAAGGCTCCGATATTCAATGTCTTATTCTGAATTAACGGAAATGGTCTTGAAGAATCTACTGCCATCGGAGTAAGTACCGGATACACATCCTTCATAAAATATTCATCCACATACCGTGCCTGTTTCTCTGTAAGATCTTCATGATGACGAATCAGATGCAGCCCGCATTTTTCCAATTGTGGCAGAAGGGAACGGTTCAATGTCGTATACTGATCTGCCATAAATTCCTTTGCCTCCGGCAGGATTGCATCTAACTGCTCTTTGGCTGTCATACCCGCAATATCCTTTTTGGTATAACCTGCATGCACCATATCCATCAAAGAAGCAATTCGGATCATAAAAAACTCGTCCAGATTAGATGCTGTAATACTTAAAAACTTGATTCGCTCAAACAACAATATATTTTTATCTTTTGCTTCCGCAAGAATCCTCTTATTAAACTGGAGCCAGGAAAGTTCTCTATTTTCAAGATATTCCGGCTTTAAATATTTGCTCTTTTCCTTCATAATCAAATACTCCTTTTCTGTTTCAATACCGGTTTGATACCATAAACAAGTTCAAAAAATTCTGCCTTATCCGTAAACAGGCCTCTCTCTAACGTAAGATCATATAATGTATCAATCGTGATCAATAACTGTTTATCCCTGACCACGATATTATATGCATTCGCCTTCTGCTTATGGGAACGATCCATTGCATTGGCGACCCGTAAGATTGCAACCAGTTTGGCAATCGTCATATAATTACATTCTCCGATCTCTCCCTGTATCTCTCTATAATCCGGAAATGGAACGGAGTTGTATTTCACAATATTGGCAATCTCCTCACGTTCTTTATGAGATAATCCCATAATTTCAGTTGACATAATAATCGCATAGGAATTCTCACCCGCATTATTCATATTGATAAATTTACCACAATCATGCAATGTTGCCGCAATCTCTAACTGCAGTCTCTCTTTATCCCTTAACCCATGAATCTTCTTTGTCTTATCGAAGATCTGGCATGCAATCTTAGTAACATTTACATTATGTTCTTTGTTACAGCGATATTTCTTTGCAATCTGCAAGACAGAGGAGCGGATATCATCCACAAAATCTCTTTCAAAGGAAAGGCGTTTCTTCTTCTCCATCTCATCCACAATAATACCGTCACACAGATCAATGTTCGGTGTCCAGATCAAATCTGCCTTAGACTGTTTCAGGAAAATACCATAGATCATAGCTGCCGGCAGTAACAGCGTGGCACGTTCATACGGAATCTTGTATTCTGCTGCAAGATCAGATGGTTTCTTTGCAAGCAATTTATCAAATATGATCTTCAACAGTTTCTCATCAATCTGATCACGAATCTGTAATTCCGGCACGATCTGAATAAGATTACCGATCTCGTCGCCAATTGCGATCACATTTTTGACCATCTTATCACCCAGATAATAATGGCGGAACGCGTCAATCTCATTCGCAATGAACTCCTCCATTACGCGTTCTAAATGTGCTGTATCAAATCGTAACGTTGCCAGACGGTCCCTGACACGCAGTGCACCAATCGGAAGATTCTGTGTAGCTGTTAATTTTCCATTATTCATAAGTGATATCTGAATGCTTCCACCTCCGATATCCACAATTGCCGTATTCTTCTCTGCTACCTTTTCAAAATGTTCCTGTTTGACAGCAAGTCCTTTGTACATCAGAAAACGGTGTTCCGAATTACTTAAGATCTGAACCTGGAAAGATGTCCGAAGCTTAATAAGATCCAACACCATCTGATTATTCTTCGCTTCCCTTATCGCACTCGTTGCATATGCACAATAGTCTACGGTTCCGTATTCTTTCATCTTTTTGGAAAATCCGGTTAGTATATCACACAATTTTTCAACAGATTCCTGTGAAACATACCCATCCGCATAGGTATCCGAACCCAGTTCAATGATATTACTGACATAATCCAACTGCCGATATCCCTTCTTTGCTGTAACTTCAAATATCTTCATGGTTACATCTGTCGAACCAACATCAATTGCAGCAAATGTTTTGTATGCCATATATACATTCCTCCTGTTCTACTGTTCTGAGACAAAACATCCAAGGATTCTGAAATTTTCCGTCTCAGCCATAATGCCCTTTAAGGCATTCACTACATCAACATCGTCCAAATTACCTTCAAAATCTACAAAAAAACAATATTCCCACTGTTTTCCCGATAACGGAATTGACTCAATACTTGTCATATTTACATTATTGAAAATGAAATGTGCCAGAATATTGTATAAGGTACCACATGTATGGGGCAATGAAAATGATATGCTCACTTTGTTTGCCTTTTCCTCATATTCCCGTTTCTTTGATACGATCACAAATCTGGTCGTATTGTTATCCGAAACATTCAACTTTGGATTCAGTATAGAAAGGCCGTAAATCCGAGCAGCTCTCTGACTGGCAATTGCAACCTGCGTCTTATCCATGTCATCATGCACTTTTTTTGCGCTTAGTGCCGTATTTGCCATACTGACCTGTTTCCAGTCCGTCTGTTCCAAATACTCTTTCGACTGCATCAGTC
>JBNMIW010000240.1:0-3372 GCA_050873485.1 Lachnospiraceae bacterium
CACCGGCGTAGACAGACCAGCCTGCTTAACCATATAAGACAACCATACATGGCTTTATCTATGTTTCCGGGCATGTGCCATCCGCGTTATCTCCGAAAAAACTTACGCTGCGCTTATTGCCACACCCAGCCGTATATGGCATTGTTGCAGGCGATACAGTATATTATTTGAGCCAATGCCAGATTGGCTCCGGGGGTGGCGGATTGCACAAGCGTAACGTAGTCAAGACGTAAATAGTGCGAAACTCAACAACATAAAAACAGTTGCTGAAAATATAACCATTATCGTTAGCAGGTACCTTTGGCTTCGCTGGTGCTTAGCGAGGTGTTTTCAAGCTTAGCACCATTGCGAAGACAATGTAGTGCAAACGTGCCTGCGTTGATATGGTTATATGATAAGCAACTGATCTTAGAATCTTTAGGTTTCGCACTCTGTGTTATATCACGCTGTGCGGGGTTGTGATGCAAAATCTATTTGTTGGATGGCACTTGCAGAACCGGTGGATTCATGCAGATAAAATCCGGTTTGGCGTACAACAGCTTTTACATCGTTATTTTCTTCATCGGTATGGCTGAATTGTGTATTTGCAGCACCAAGATAAATAGCGCCAACATCCGCATCGGACAGAGACATTAACCGGTCATTGCCGTTTGCGTCTTTTGTCCAGATCTTCAATTTGGAATATACGGAATCATTTTCATCAATCCATCCATTGCCGTCTTCGTCAAATTCTGCTAATTCTTGAAAACCATTACCGGTTTTGGCACCAAACAGTTCATTTCCATCATCGATGATACCATTGCCGTTGCGATCTAATGCAAGAAAAGCATTGCCTTCGGAAAGACTTGCAATTTCTTCTTTTGTTCCGTCTCCGTCAATGTCGAAAAACCAGGTTTGATCTTCAATTGTATCAGGGGCATCATTTAGCTTGAATACAAGAGGATCTGTCAGGATATATTGTGTTCCGGTGTGGCTTTGCTCCATGCTGGATTCGAATGAACGGCTCATTTCCATTGTCATTCGGAAATCGATCGAACGTCCGTCTTTGGTAACAACGCTGCCGGTTGTTGAAAAACTGGTAGTTTCCGATTCTGTGACGGTTAATTGTGTGTAGTCTGTTCGACTCCATAAACTCCCCGGTTGGGATGAGTCTGTGGTGATGTCTAAAATACCACTGTCATCAGAAACCGTAATACCGAGAAGCTGTTGCCGGATACGCTCCATAAATTCTTCAATTCTTTGAATGAGTTCTTCGTGGAACTGCTCAAGAGCCGATTTGGTTTCTTCCAAAGTACGACTTTGGTGTAGCATGTTACTGTAAAGACCGGATGCCAGCGGATGATCCGATGCCTGACCGGTTTGGGAAGGCATGTAAGAATCATAGGTTGCAGATCCGTTTGCAGAATAATGTGCCATTGACATTTGCGTATATTGAAATGCAAATGTGTTAGAGGAATAGCTGGTTGCACCGGTTCCGAGTTGTTCCATTTTAGTTCCCTGTGTTACAGATACTCCTTGTGAATAGTTTCGTTTTGTGTCCATCTGGACTGTACTTGAATCAATCTTCATTTTCTCACCCTTTCAAAATGTATTCCAGTCTAACCATTTTTTGCAGTGTTTCTCTTAACGAGTCCTGACTGCATCAGGGGTGAACATCCTTGTTCGAGTACCAATCTAACCAATTATTATTTCGGATCATTTGAGGGAATACTGTAGAGAGAAAAACAATATTTGGAAATATATAGAGTATACACATAAAAGAAAAGGTTTACATTTAAGGTCGGGCAAAGTATAATATCCGTTAGTGTTTAAATGCCATATTAAAGATTATGGAATAGTGATCTAATATGGTATGGAGTGATTAAAACATTCGAGAATATATTCTAGAATTAGAAAGGAATAAATTATGTATCAGGTTATAAAAAAAGATGGCAATGCCAAACGTGCCACTTTTGAAACAGTGCATGGTACCGTACAAACTCCTGTGTTTATGAATGTCGGAACGGCTGCGGCAATCAAGGGTGCTGTTGCTACAACGGATTTGCAGGAGATTGGAACGCAGATTGAACTTTCCAACACCTATCATCTTCATGTAAGACCGGGAGATCATATTGTCAAGCAGTTAGGTGGTCTGCATAAGTTTATGAATTGGGATAAGCCAATTCTCACGGATTCTGGCGGATTTCAGGTATTTTCGTTAGCGGGTCTTCGCAAAATTAAAGAAGAAGGTGTGTATTTTAATTCTCATATAGACGGACGTAAGATATTTATGGGGCCGGAAGAGAGTATGCAGATTCAATCGAATCTGGCGTCAACAATTGCAATGGCATTTGACGAGTGTGCACCGGCTTTGGCAGAGCGTAAGTATGTGGAAGATTCTGTTGCCAGAACTACCAGATGGCTTGTCAGATGTAAGACGGAAATGAATCGCCTGAATTCTTTGGAAGATACGATTAATAAGAATCAGATGTTATTTGGTATCAATCAGGGAGCAATATTTAAGGATATTCGTATCGATCATGCCAAAGCAATATCCGAGCTGGATCTGGATGGATATGCAATCGGTGGTTTGGCAGTAGGTGAGACGCATGAGGAGATGTACCATATTATTGAGGAGACGATGCCATACCTGCCTGAAGATAAACCAACGTATCTGATGGGAGTTGGAACTCCTGCCAATATTTTGGAGGCGGTCGACAGAGGTGTTGACTTCTTTGATTGTGTATATCCAAGCCGAAATGGAAGACATGGACATGTCTATACCAATCATGGTAAATTGAATTTATTTAATGCGAAGTATGAATTAGATAGCCGGCCAATCTCGGAAGAGTGTAATTGTCCGGCATGCCGTAATTATTCGAGAGCGTATATCCGGCATTTGTTAAAGGCAAAAGAAATGTTGGGAATGCGTCTTTGCGTCTTGCATAATTTGAATTTTTATAATAATATGATGAGTGAGATTCGTGAAGCGATCGAGCAGGAGCGTTATCAGGAATATAAGAAGATGCGCTTAGATGGTTTTGAACAGGGAGAATAGCGAAAGTTTCACTATTTATCAATATATTTTCTAAGAAGAAAAGGAGAACAAACTATGTTAACAATGTTTTTAGACAAAGCAGCAACAACAACTCAGGCTACCGGTGGACAGTCTGCATTATTCTGGATCGTATATATCGCATTATTTGGTGGTATTTTTTACTTCTTGTTGATTCGTCCACAGAAGAAACAGCAGAAACAGCAGGATGCATTAAGAAGCAGCATTCAGCCGGGCGATAACATCATGACAACCGGTGGTTTCTACGGAGTTGTATTAGATGTGGTAGATGATACCGTTATCGTTGAGTTTGGTAACAATAAGAACTGCCGTATTCC
>JBNMIW010000241.1:0-3338 GCA_050873485.1 Lachnospiraceae bacterium
GCGTACCATAAAGATAAGCATACATGGCTTATTCATACCCTTTCGCATGTGCCCTCACACGTCCGTCTATTCACGCTGTGCAAGGGTAAAAGTTTACTCGTTGCGGATTGCCGCAAGTGGACTCAATTTAGTTGCACGTTGTGCCGGGAAAAAGCCTGCAATCATTCCGATCAGCGTTGAAAATACAATTGCAAGTGCCACAAGCCAGAGCGGAATTGCGGAAATACTTACATTACTTCCATACCCTTCCAACATGTCCCCCATAAACCGAGGTGCAATCACTTTATTTAATACAACGGACAGTACATAACTTAAAACAATACCTGCCACTCCGCCCAAAAATCCAATAAATGCAGCTTCCGCCAAAAACATGGAACGAATATTTCCAAGTGCACAACCGAGCACCTTCATTACACCAATTTCTTTTGTTCTCTCATAAGTAGACATTGTCATTGTATTCGCAATACTGATGGCAGCGACTAACATCGCAACCGCACCAATTCCACCAAGTACCGCTTCAATGATCATAAACTGCTTCTCTGTCTCTTCAATCCATTCTTTGTTTGTCTCTCCATAATATCCCATATCCTGAATATCCTGAAGAACCGCTTCTACATTCGAAGAATCATCTACATTTACAACAAATTGGGAATATTTGAGATCACGGTATGGTTTTCCTTTTTTGTCCGTCGGTTGCCCCGGAATCACCTGATTCTCTGAATAATTCTTCTTTAAAAATGCCTTCAGGCTATCAATATCCGCATAACAGTTATAGGAAAATTCTGTGTAGTCCGTATCTTGACCGGCCGTTATCCCTGCAACTTTAATCGGAACCTTTTTCATATCTGATGTAAAGGAAGTAAATGATGTCGAATCATCATTCATATCCCCAATACCATCATACTCTAACCCACTGTCACCGGAAGAAATACTCTCAGTTGTTGGTGTCTGTATCCCCGGCGTCTGTGTTCCACCGTTGTCCTCCGTTGTAGAAGATGGTGTATCATCATCCGAATCATCGTCCTGTGCTTTTGTCGTTCCGGTATCATCCAAAGAAAAATCATCACTCACAGAAAAATCATCTGCACCATCCGTAAATGCCGAATCTACAACATCCACAAGTGAGGTATCCGAAGTATCATCCGTCACACTGGTCGTATCATCCGCTACCGTATCATCAGAAGTAATACCGCCAAACATCTGATCCTTCATCAGATCCACATCCGGTGCCTCATTATTCTCCCAATATGGGTATTCGCCCGTTGCCGATTCAAAGAAAGAATCCGAAAGCACCTGATTACCAACAATCAGCGAAAGACTTCCACCTTTTTCCGTACCCGGTGTACTTCCTTCTTCCAATTCAATATCCTTCAGATTATCCTGCGGAATTCCGATCACCGTTACAGAATCCGCCTCATATTTACCAACCTGCAAAGGCATACTATATGTTAATTGTGGTTCAACGGAATCCACATGCTCCATGTCAAGAAATGTCTGCATGGTATCATCATCTAATAAACGTTCAGACATACCACTGTCATCTCCACCGGTAACCTGAATCTCTGTCAATCCACCTGCTGAACTGACCTGACTTACCATCGCCTGCTTCAAACCAATTCCCAATGACAACATAACAACAATAGACGCTGTTCCGATAATAACACCCAATACCGTCAATAATGTCCTCATTTTTCTACGCCAGAGATTTGTCAGGCTCATTCCAAGGATATCAGAAATCTTCATGTTTCTTATCTTCCTCTCCATTTGCAAAATCAAATGCTCCCGTGTCATCGCCTTCTACACGGATTGTATCATCCTGTTCTGTTTCTTCCTGTTCATGTAACAACTCGTCACTTACACTAACCAGTTCACTTTCATCCTCATCTTCTGCTGCAAGCAATTCAGCCATTTTCTTCTTTTTTTTCTTAACAATAATCACCACAACTACAATGATCACTGCCAACACAATAACACCAATAATGACATATACCCACCAGGCAATACCCTCTGAATATTCTGACTCATCATACTCATCGTTTACTTCCCCTGACATATCGTCCGTGGCATCCTGTCCCACATTACATGCTACATCTTGTTCAATTTCTGAAGTTGTTCCCTCTGAATCCTCATAAGAAATAACAACTTTAACCGTACCTTTATCTGAATTATCCGCAGCGCCTGTCACATTTAACGTTGCATAGGCAGATGAATTTGCTGCAATATTACCCACATAACATTCATCACTGGTAACCGCATCATCCTTTGTGTTGACCTTAACATTGTAAATGCCGGCACCGCTCTGATTGTTAATTGTAAACATCAAACTTCCCTGGGAATCAATTCCAATTGACTCCGGTGTCATGCTTACATCCGTAATTCCAAGCTTTACTTCCTGATATACCGGGATATACACACTTTCCCCAGCTGTAAAAGAATTTCCTTTACCATCGTCAAAATCTCCCTTTACAACCAGACGATAATTCTTCTGTGCCAATTCCGCAGACGTCTTCAATTCAATCTCAACATCACCCGTCTCGCCTGCAGCAATCTTGTCAACAAATACTGCATTGGAACCGGACGTTGGTAAGAAGTTACCTGCCTCATCACCAACCAAGAACTTGGCATTGCAGACATTAGTAGTCTTAGAAGAATTCTGAATATGAATCTTAATCTTGAAACTCTGACCCGCCATAATCTTCTTCGGATCCGAATCATAGCCGGTAATGATCAGTTTCGGTGCCTCTGCATCTCCACTTGTATCACCTCCCGAACTACCATCATAAGTTGGTGTATCCGGGGTATCTGTATCGTCCGGTGTTGTACCTGTTCCGTCATCAGTCGTTCCGTCCGTAGTTCCTTTGTTTCCTTTTGTTGAAGATTTACTTCCATCCATCGAGAAATAGATATTAATCGTCTTAATTACATAATAATCTTTGGTCGTTCCATCGGAAGCGGTTTTCGAATATTCACCAATAAACTTTACACTCTGATATCCACTTTGCAGATCCGACCTTGCTGTCATCTTGTACTCAGCCGGCAACACAGCCTGTTTGTTTGCATCATCCGCTTTGATCACTTTATAAGCATCCCCGCTGGTTTCAAATGGGAACATAGAATCAATCACCGGATAAACACTCTTTAATTTGATCGTACCGGAATCACTCGCCTTCAAATTGAAAGAAACCTTAACACTCTTACCAATCGTTCCGGTAATTGACTTTGTTACGTCAATTCCAACATCGGAATTCTTTCCAAGTGTTCCATTTGCATCAATGTTGGTATTCTCCGTTGACTCCTGTGTGGTTGTCTGTGTCGCATACACAGGGACTGCCTTCATA
>JBNMIW010000242.1:0-3331 GCA_050873485.1 Lachnospiraceae bacterium
CTCCCACACAAATCCACCGCACATTCTGTCATCCTTATGAATCATCTGAAAATAATCTTCCAGATCTCCGGGACCATTTCCCATGCTATGACAATATTCCACCAACAAAAACGGTTTACTTCCGTCTCTTTCCAAATATTCTTCAATCTCCGATAACGCCGGATACATCCTGCTGTACATATCCAGATCTTCATAGTGATATGCGACATCATAATTCCGATATCTCGCACTCTCATACTGTGTCATGCGCTCCGGATCAAATGTCTTCGTCCATTCCAAAGCTTTCTCAAAATTGCATCCATACGCACTTTCATTTCCCATCGACCACATGACAACGCAAGGTCTGTTTTTATCTCTTGCGATCATACGCTTTACCCGATCCATAATGGCTGCTTCCCAGGACGGATCATCCGCTATTCTTTCATTCCACCTCCTGAAACGATTCTGTTCGGTATCCTCTTTGCGGCATAGCATAAATGGTCCATGTGCTTCTATATCTGCCTCATCAATTACCATAAATCCATACCGATCGCACATCTGATAAAAATATGGTACATTGGGATAATGACTGGAACGGATCGCATTTATATTGTGTTGCTTCATTAAGGTAAGATCCTTTTTTATCTGATCCACACCGGTAACAGATCCCGTCTCCGGGTCAGAATCATGCCGGTTTACTCCCCGGAATTTCAGCTTTGCTCCGTTGATGTACATGACTGCATCGCGAATTGCAATTGTTCGCAATCCGATACGCTCCACGATCACCTCATCCGCTGTAGTAAAAATCGCCTTATAAAGATATGGATTCTCTGTATTCCACAAGATAGGGTCTACTATCTCTAATTCTGCTACACCATTCCCTGCGATCTCTCCCGCCGCAACAATGGTTCCATACGAATCTTCTAACTGAAGCCTGGTTGCAACCGGCTCTGTAAACTGAATATCTATCTTTACAATTGCCCACTCTTTCCCAAACTCTGTTGTGATATGATAATCCCGGACTGCTCTCTCCGGTCTCTTTAACAAATAGACATCCCGGAAGATTCCACTCATACGAAACTTATCCTGATCCTCTAGATAAGAACCATCACACCATTTCAGAACAAGAACCGCAATCGTGTTGTTTCCTTCCCTTAACACATCCGACACATCAAATTCACTGGTTGTGTGTGACACCTGACTGTATCCGATATAGATTCCATTTATCCATACATAAAAACAGCTATCCACTCCCTCAAAATTCAAAAATGCCTTCGGTGCATGTTCCTCTCTATGGTAGGAAAAAGTGTGTACATATGCCCCACACGGATTATCCTGTGGTACATATGGTGGATCAAACGGAAATGGATATCGGATATTCGTATATTGATGTCGGTCATATCCTGCCATCTGCCAAACCCCCGGAACTATCATCTTATCAAATCCGGAAATATCATACCCTTCCTCATAGAAGGAATCTTTCACCTCATAAATATTTTCAAAATACTTAAAGTTCCACTCCCCATTTAACAACTGAAAACGGTCGGAATGCTCTCTGTGTTCAACCAAATCATCCATTCTTACCGACGCAGGAATGTAGTAAGCTCTCGGCTGCATTGTGTTATCGTGTAAGACCTCCAGACTTTCATAGTAACGTGGCACTATCATCGTATATCCCTCCTTTTATATGTATTATTTTAGACAGGTTATTTGTATCTTACTTTTTTGTTGTATCTACACTTGCTTTATTGACTATACATTAACGTATTTTACAAGAAATAACTATGAACAGGAATAGACAAAATATGCACAAAATGATACACTACAGTGAATACAATTTTAGCAGGAGATTCATATCGACTGCTTGCAGGCAGATATGGATCTGTTGCTAAAATTATATGAGCGTAGCTCACATCGAGAAACCGGAGGTTCCGAGATGGCATTCACTATAGATAGGAGGGATTCGCTATGTATATCAATACCGGTTACTTAAACAACTCTCATATAGACTTCAAAGACAAGAGTCGTCCTCTGATTATCGGAAGCTGCGGCACCTATCGCCTATCCACACATCCTATGCTACCAACCTACCGTCCAAGAGGAAGACTGGATTTTCAGATGATATATATTGCATCCGGAACAGGACATTTTCATTTTGATTCCCCGGACAACGAGACTATTGTTCCGGCAGGAAACATCGTCCTATACCGTCCCAAAGAATTTCAGAAATACGAATATTATGGTGAAGATAAAACAGAAGTTTACTGGATTCATTTTACCGGAAATGATGTAAAGAATATTTTGAGAAAATATGGATTTGGGGATCAGAAGCACGTCTTTTATGTCGGTTCTTCCATGGAATATGAACGTGTCTTTAAAAGAATTATTGCAGAACTGCAAAGATGCCAGCTTGATTCCGAAGAAATGCTCACGTTACTGTTCCGTCATTTATTGATTATATGGGAACGGGAACTGAAACGCGAGCATGTTCTAAAAAATGAATACCTAGATAGAGAAATGGATCTGGCAGCTACTTACTTTAATGAACATTACAACCAGAATATCAATATTGATGAATATTCCCATTCACGCGGAATGAGCATAAGCTGGTTCATACGCAGCTTCAAGAAATATACCGGACAAACACCGATGCAGTTCATCCTGTCTATCCGAATCAATAATGCACAGATCCTGCTTGAAACCACGCAATATTCCATCAACGAAATTGCATCCATTGTTGGCTATGACAATCAGCTCTATTTCAGCCGATTGTTCCGGAAACAAAAGGGGTGTTCGCCAAGTGAATATAGGAAAAGAACCTATTTTCCCATGACCGTTTTCCGTAAATAAAACCACTTCTATAATATGTAGCATTTTGTATTCTTTTCAATACATTCACTACCCTCTAGTGTGGTAAAATCAAAGTTGGATTTTTCAACAGCGTGGCAATAACCGGGGCATATTTAGATATTCCATAATCTTCAACAATACTGGTTATTCTAGCTCCAGCATCCTTTGATGAAGCACCACATAAGAAAACCCTTTCATCATCATCTGAAACAAAGCTGTTCATCATATCAGCCAACTCAGATTTTGTTACAACATCCTTCAAGCCTTCTGCAACATCTGAAATCTGTTTTTCAAGAGATATCATATCTGAGTTGATTTTGTTAATTTCTATTCTGTTGTTAACAGTCTCCATACTTAACTGAAGTACTTCCCGCTGACCAATAAGATCTCGATTTTCTAAAATATAATCTTTCATTTTTTTAAAAGTTCTTATTAATGCCTTACTTTGTTTAACCGCCAATGGTCCTTTCAGAACAGTCATCAACATATACAATCCTTGTTC
>JBNMIW010000243.1:0-3297 GCA_050873485.1 Lachnospiraceae bacterium
CCGGCAAAGTCACCTTAAAATCCTTTGCAAGATCACGGACATTAGCCGGTGTAATTGTTTGGAGCTTATCCGGTCTCATTGATAACATTTTCACAAGAATCTCCGCCGACTTCTCTGCCGTATGCATCAATCCGAAAGTCAGGTCGAAATCAAATCCTGCTGCAAACATTCCATGATGCGCCCAGATTGCAAGATCATATTTCTTCATCAATTCACTGGTTGCAACCGCGATCTCTCTTCCTCCCGGCACCATCCAAGGCACAACACCGACTCCGTCCGGGAACACGACCGGACACTCCGTTGCCATCTCCCACAATTCTCTTGTAAACACCTCATCTTCAAGCGGAAGGACAAATGTGAGTGCAATAATATTTGTTGTATGCGCATGATATACCACACGGTAATCCTGATTCTGAAGCTTCTTCACTTCAAGATTCATCAGATGACTTGGAAGTTCAGATGTAGGTTTTCCTCCGTTTACAAGCCCCCAGACAATGCGATAATTTTCGCCTTTTTCATCCAACTCGATCATACAGATGGAATCCTCCGGCTTAAGGATAACATTGCGGAAATACTTGCCGCTTCCGGTCACAAGGAAATACTCTCCGGCAAGATTCGGTACGCTTGTTCCGATCGGACGCCACTCTTTGGCTTTAAAATTTTCTTTTACCAATTCCACTTCTTCCGGTTTTACACGATAAGAAAGATTTCCACCGTTTCTCTCGTGCCATCCCTGCTCCCATCCGTCATTTGCCATACGGATAAATCCCTGTACAAATTCTGCATCTAAAAATTTCATTTTCATTTCCTTCTTTCTATTATCTTTTTAACGACATACAATCTCCACTGGTACATTCAGAATCTTTGCCACTTTAAGGATCGTGTCAATATGTTTTCCTACTGCTGCTGCCATATGATGTGTCGGTCCTGCCTCGCTCCATCTATTGCAGAATTCTCTCGCTCCTATAGAGAAACGCGTTCTCATGTTGGTATCTCCAAATGTAAAAATCGGTCCCTCTTCGTTCACGCCTTCCGCAACAACAAATTTAAAATTACCATTCCTATCCTGTGTGATTCCAAGATAGGTTACATCTCCAACAGGCGGATAGAATTGTGTCAGATAGCCACCGCCCGTCTTACCATGAAATACATCTACGATTTTCATCGTTGGCTTTCTCATCTGAGAGATATCCGCATCTCCGGAACCCGAATGACCGATAATGCAAATATCATCGTTGAAATCGATAGAATACATCTCAGATAACTGACCGGTACCAGCAATTGTCTTTAAGATACTCATTGCCATCGCTACTTTCATGTCCCCTTCAACCGCACAGGCAGTTCCCTGTTTGATCAGCATAGAAAAAGCAGGAATCAGCATACTGTCAAGCTTTCCGGCAATTCCCTGTGCAAAGCCGTCATAATGAGAAGCAATCATTCCAAGCTCTTCCTTTTTTACCCACTCTTCAAAGGCTACGACATATCTTGCCATATCCCATATGGTCTCAACGGTTGCACCACCTTCAACATCAAACGTTGCAAGAATATCTTCAGCTTTTGCTCTTATCGCGGATTCATCATCAATATGATCCGCAATCGCCCACATTTTCTCCCAGTCAAACTGTTTCGTATAAATCCCCATCCGGTTGTATAAGTTTGTCTCATCAATATACAGATCCATCATTCCGGGATATGGTCGTCCGATCTGCGCGATATTGGTATAACGGAATCTCCGCCGCACCTGAGCCGCCTTGCACCACTGTGCAATCTCTCTGGTAACATAATCATCTCCGCCTTCTACAACTCCCGTAACCACTGCATGTCTTTTTCCTGCCCGCTCCAGATCTGCAACCATTTCGCCAACAGCACCACAGGCATATAACTCGCCAAGCCATTTGGCTGTATCCGTATTAGCATAATCCGGTGCTTTTAATTTCTGAACGTTCACAAGAACCACCGGCACATCTAAGTCTCTGATTGCCGGAAGCATATTGTAGCTCGTCGCATAGGTCAGTAACTGTAAAATAACAAGATCTACATCTGCCGCCCTAAACTTTGCACCTACTTCCATGGATAATTCTTTTGTTGTAACGATGCCTCCGTCAATGACTTCAACCGTGTCCGGAATTGCATTTTTAAAAGCTTTATACTGCGCTTCAAATTCCGGAACTAATGACGGAAACTGTGGAAGATACGCTCCGAGTGCAATAGAAAATACTCCCACTTTCGCCTTGGATTCTACTAACATTCTTTTTTCCCTCCATATCGATTTATCTCAAAAGACTGTGCGATGCATTGTCTTGCATCCTTCAAATCTGTAAGTTCTCCTGCCGCAATCATCTGCGCACAGATGTTTCCGATTGCTGTTGCCTCACCTGGTCCTGCATAAACCGTTTTTCCGGTCGCCTTTGCTGTAAGCTTATTGAGATAATCAGCATTCGCGCCTCCACCAACAACATGAATACACGCATAGTGTCTCCCGGTCATTTCTTCGATTTCCTTTGCCGTGTCTGCATAACATTTTGCCAGACTGTTGTAGATCACACAGGCAACTTCCGCAATCCCCTGCGGTACCTGCTGTCCGCTCTCCTTACATGCCTTCTGCACCTCAACCGTCATAGAATCCGGGGCAAGAAATCTTGGATCATTTGCCTCTACAAGCGTTGTAATCGTCTGTTTGGACGCAAGTTCGCTGATTTCTCCAAATCCCAGTTCCGGGGCAAGTTCCTTGCGCACGGACTGGATCATCCAAAGTCCCATAATATTTTTCAGATAACGAAACCTATGATCATATCCGCCTTCGTTTGTCAGATTGTGTATTCTGCTTTGCTCATCACAGGCAGCTTCTTTCAGCTCAGTTCCCATGAGTGACCAGGTTCCGGAACTGATATAAAGCGGATGTTCTTCTTTTGTTGGAACCGCCATCACTGCGGAAGCCGTATCATGTGTTGCCGGCAGGATCACTTTACAATCAAAACCAACCTTTTCCTGAACAAAAGTTGTCAGATTGCCTGCAACCGTTCCCGCCATAACAATTGGTTGAAACAACTCTTTGGGATAGCCCAACCGATCAATGAGATCCCAGTTCCAATCATTCGTTGTCGGATCAACAAGCTGTGTGGTCGTCGCGTTTGTGTATTCCTGCCTCTTATTTCCGGTCAAGAGGAAATGGAAATAGTCTGGAATCATAAGGAGGCTTTTCGCCTTTTCTAACTCGTTCGGATTCTGTTGCCGGATTGCCATCAACTGATAGATGGTATTAAACTTCTGCTTCTGAATTCCTGTAATTTCATACAG